>DATEQE010000339.1:0-3564 GCA_035272825.1 Actinomycetota bacterium | reverse complement strand
ATCGAGGCGGGGCACTACGGCGGAAAGGGCAGCGACGCCCACAAGGCCGCCGTGATCGGCGACACAGTCGGGGACCCGTTCAGGGACACCGCGGGCCCCGCGCTGAACCCCCTCATCAAGGTGATGAACCTGGTCGCCCTGCTGTTCGCACCGGTCATCGTCGAGCAGGCCGACAACGACGTCGTCCGCGTCGTGGTCGTCACGATCGCCGTGGCGATCGTCGTGGCGGCGATCTGGGTCTCGAAGGCCCGGAAGTCCGAGCTGATCATCGAGGCTTCGGAACCATCGGCCCCGGCCCGCGAGCCAACGTCGGTCACCTAGGCGCTCGGGCCTCGCCATGGGGGTCTTCGATCCGTTCCGGCGGTTCTTCCGCCGGATGGCGGAGAGCGACGAGCGGCGCTACGCGGAGGAGATCCAGACCTGGGCGGAGGGCGTGCCCGGCAGCGTTCGGATCGCCGAGGCGCCCCCACGCTCGAAGGTCAAGGTCGCCGGGGTCGTCCGCCGGATCACGGTTCGACCGCTCGAGGGGCACGAGTCGCTCGAGGCGATCCTGTCCGACGGAACAGGCGAGGTAACGGTCGTGTGGATGGGACGCCGCGCGATCCGAGGCCTCAGCCTGGGGACCCGTCTCGTCGTCGAGGGCGTGCTCGCCGAGCAACGGTCCGAGAAGCGGATGGTGAACCCGAGCTTCGAGTTCCGCGCGTAGGGGCACGTCGAGCGGGCTCCTCGTCCTGGAGCCACGGCCAGAGCGGCGAGTCGCAAGGCATACCGGTGGCAACGGCAAGGCCAACGGCGGCGGCAACGGCAACGGTCACTCGCGAACGCGGCCGAGCCGGCCCCCCTGGCGACGGACGATTGACCCTCGCGTCAGGCATCATCTCCGTATGGCTGAGGAGCAGCGGGGCCTCGCGGTCGAGAGCGAGTCCATCGAGGCCCTGGCGGGCCGAGATGTGATCGAGCCCGCGGTCGCGACCGCCTGGAGCCAGGAGGAGGCTCACCGGAGGAAGGCCGCCCCGCTGCGGATGTACCTGGGCGCCGCACCGGGCGTCGGCAAGACGTACGCGATGCTCTCGGAGGGGCACCGCCGGTTGGACCGTGGGACGGACGTCGTCGTCGGGTTCGTGGCGACCTACGGTCGGAAACAGACGATCAAGATGCTCGAGGGCCTCCAGATCGTCCCGATGCAGATCCTCGAGTACCGGGGTCGCAGGTTCGAGGAGATGGACGTCGATGCCGTCATCGAACGCCAGCCGCAGGTCGCCCTGATCGACGAGCTGGCCCACACGAACATCCCGAGAGCGAGGCACCCGAAGCGCTGGGAGGACGTGATCGATACCCTGGCGGCCGGCGTCGAGGTGATCACGACCATCAATATCCAGCACCTCGAGAGCCTGAACGACGTCATCGCGAACGTGACCGGGATCCGGCAACAGGAGACGATCCCCGATTGGCTGTTCGACCTCGCCGACCAGGTGGAGCTCGTCGACATGTCGCCCCACGCGCTCCGACGACGGATCGCGCACGGGAACGTCTACCCGGATGCCCGCAAGTCCGAGCTCGCGCTCCAGCGCTTCTTTACGATGGAGAACCTGACGGCGCTCCGCGAGCTCGCGCTCCTGAAGGTCGCGAACCAGGTCGACGACACCCTGCTCGATCGCTGGACAAGGGAGGGTGCGGCGACCGACGTGCGCGAACGGGTCCTCGTGTGCGTCTCACGGCCCGGCGAGCTGTCGGAAACGCTGATCCGGCGGGCGTCGCGCATCGCGCAACGCGCCCGGGGCGAGCTCCTCGTCCTGCACGTGCGGGAGGGCGAGGGCGCGACCGATCCCGACTGGCTCCAGGAGATCGAGTCGCTTGTCCGCGACCTGGGGGGTACGTTCGACGTGATCGACTCGGAGACGCCCGTCGATGCGGTCCTCGGCTACGCCTACCGGCACTCGGTGACGCAGATCGTGGTGGGCGAGTCCCTCCGCTCTCGCTGGAAGGAGCTGACGCAGGGTTCGTTCGTCACGCGGCTGATCCGGGCGGCGGCGAACCTCGACATCCACGTCATCTCGCGCCGGGAGCAGTGATCGGGTCCGCGAGGTTCCACCTGCGGCGTTCGCCCCGCGCGGCGGCGATCCGAACCACCGTCGCCTCGCGCAACCGGTTCTGCAGCTGTGCCGGGCTGGGGATCATCTCGGCCGTGAGCGTGAACCGGCGCTCGGCGGCGAGCGTGAGGGCCTCCTCCGTGAGGCGCTGTTGATCCGGTGTCGGATGCAGTCCGAGAACGACGACGACCGCCTCGCCTCCGATCGGGACGTCACCCAGAGCGTCGATCGCGCTCGAGCGAGGGCGCGCTCCGACGACCACGAACGTCCTCGTGTCCGTCACTGCCCTCATGCCGCCTGCGAGAGCGCGAGGTTGAGCTCGAGGACGTTCACGCGCTCCTCGCCAAGGAACCCGAGCGTCGGTCCCTCCGTGTGATCGTCGATGAGGGCGCGGACCTGCTCGAGCGACAGACCCCGGACCTGCGCGATGCGGGGCGCCTGGAGCTCGGCGGCCGCGACGGAGATGTGCGGGTCCAGACCGCTCGCCGAGGCCGTCAGGAGATCGGCCGGGATGTCGGCGATGGTCAGACCCTGCTTGTAGGGGCCCTCGAGCTCGAGGATCGAGTCGGCCCGCTCGGCGATCAGGTCCGAGAGGTCCTGCGAGTTCGGTCCAAGGTTCGACCCCGAGGAGGTCGACGCGTCGTAGTCGATCGCGGAGGGCCGTCCGTGGAACCACTCCTCGCCATCCCAGACCTGCCCGATCGAGGAGCTCCCGACCACCTGGCCGTTCACCCGGACGAGCGACCCGTCGGCCTTGTCCTGCATCACGAGCTGCGCGACCCCGGTGATGACGAGCGGGTACACGAGGCCGGTCAGGAGGCCGAGCACGACGACGGCGCGCAGCGCTCTGAAGACCTGTCGGATCACGGGAACTTCACCAGCTCGAGGAGCATGTCGATGAGCTTGATACCGATGAACGGCACGATGATCCCCCCCAGTCCGTAGATCAGCATGTTGCGGCGTAGCAGGCCGTTCGCGCCGATCGGCCGGTAGCGCACGCCACGCAGCGCGATCGGTACCAGCGCCACGATGATGAGCGCGTTGAAGATGACGGCCGACAGGATCGCCGACTCGGGCGTCGCGAGGTTCATGACGTTCAGCTGGTCGAGAGCGGGCAGGATGCCGGCGAACATCGCGGGGATGATGGCGAAGTACTTCGCGACGTCGTTCGCGATCGAGAACGTCGTGAGCGCTCCACGGGTGATGAGCAGCTGCTTCCCGATCTCCACGATGTCCATCAGCTTCGTGGGGTTCGAGTCGAGGTCGACCATGTTGCCGGCCTCTTTGGCCGCCGTCGTCCCGGTGTTCATCGCGACGCCGACGTCCGCCTGGGCGAGCGCCGGCGCGTCGTTGGTGCCGTCGCCGGTCATCGCCACCAGCTTCCCCTTGGCCTGCTCGTCCTTGATGAGGCGCATCTTCGCCTCGGGGGTGGCCTCGGCCAGGAAGTCGTCGACGCCGGCCTCCTTGGCGATGG
>DATEQE010000338.1:0-3915 GCA_035272825.1 Actinomycetota bacterium | reverse complement strand
TGTTGCCCCCGCACCACCGAGCCGAACGGCCCGCTGGCGGCCGTGCCCGCCGCCGTCCTGGGCGTGAACGAGGTGAGCACGCTCGAGATGGCCTCCGCGTTCGGCACGCTCGCCGACCTCGGCCAGCACGTGCCGCCGACGCCCGTGATCTCGGTGACCACGTCCGACGGGGACGTGATCTACCAGGCTCCTTCGCGGGCCGAGCAGGCGGTGGAACCCGCCATCGCGGCCGAGGCCGTCGACATCCTGAAGGGCGTGGTCAGCTCGGGCACGGGCGTGGGCGCGAACATCGGGCGGCCGCAGTTCGGCAAGACCGGTACCGCGCAGAACGCGAGCGACGCGTGGTTCGTCGGGGCGATCCCACAGATGGTCACTGCGGTGTGGGTGGGCTTCCCGCAGGGGCAGATCCCGATGTGCTGCGGGAACGTGCGGATCTCGACCGTCTACGGGGGGACGTGGCCGGCCTCGATCTGGCGTGCATTCATGCTGGGGGCGACCCGGGGGCTGCCCGTCAAGGAGTTCGGCACGGCGCCGAACGTCGACTTCGTGACGCTGCGCGTCGATGTCACCCAGGGCTGTCTCGCGAACCCGTACACGCCGCCCGGGGACATCGACGTGCTCCAGTTCCCCTCCGGCGCCGAGCCGACGCTCGAGGTGTGCACCGAACCGTCCTCGTACCAGTTGCTGGTGGTGCCGTCGGTGATCGGCCTCGAGCGCCAGGCGGCGATCTCGGCGCTGCACAACGCGGGGTTCACCGTCGCGACGGTGCCCGTGCGGTCGGACCGGCAGCCGGGCACCGTGATCGCGCAGGATCCCGGGGGCGGCTCGCGGCTGATCCAGACCGGGACGGTGACGATCACCGTGGCCAAGGGCGCGCCCGAACCGTCCCCCGCACCCGACCTCGCCCCGGTGCCCAACGTAGTCGGCATGCAGCGTGGCGCCGCCGAGGCGGCGATCCGTCAGGCCGGGTTCGTCGCGTCGGTGTCCGACGCCGAGGAGTGCGATCCGGACGATCCCGCGTGCGACTACCGGCCCGGCGTCGTCTGGTCGCAGTCGCCGGACGCCGGCGCGCAACAGGAGCAGGGGTCGACGGTCACGATCTTCGTGAACCCGTAGCCCTTCGCTCCGCCCCGTCGACATGGGGGACGGACGGCTTGCCCGGCGAGACGAACGCGCTCCCCCGTTCGAAGAAGCGCCACCGGTGCTCGACCCCGACGTTGACACCGACCCTGGTGCTCCGGCCGGTCGCGCGCGGGCCGACCGGCGAGCCGGCGAGCAGGAACAACGAGGGGTCCTTCACCAGGTCCGTCCCGTTGTCTGCGCGATCGATCTCGAGTGCCCGGGTCAGCCGCGCCGGGCCCGAACACAGGAGCCGGACCGCGTCCGTCCCCCGGTTCGCCGCCATCGTCTCGAACCCCTCGAGCGGTTCGGCCGCCCGGAGCAGGACCGCGCTCCCGTACCCATCGGGGCCGGTCACCACGTTCGAGCAGAAGTGCTGCCCATAGGTGAAGTACACGTACAGCCGCCCCGGGGGGCCGAACATCACGTCGGTCCGGAGCGTGGGTCGACCGCGGAACGAGTGGCTCGCCGGGTCGCCCTGCTCGTACGCCTCGACCTCGACGAGCCGGCCGGCGAGCCGCGTGCCGTCGGGAAGGATCCTCACGACGACGCGGCCGAGCAGCTCGGGGGCGACGACGGTGGACGGTCGTGCGAAGAACGAGCGCGGCAGCCGGCGGCCGAACCCCGCCGCGCCACTCGGCTTTCGTCTCACCGGCGCTTCCGCAGGAACGCCTTGAGCTTCGAGAGCGGCCACGCGTTGATCACATCGTCCTCGGTGAGCCACCCGCGCTGCGCGGTCGCCACCCCGTACCGCATGTGCTCGAGGTGCGTGGTGGCATGCGAGTCGGTGTCGACCGAGAACTTCACGCCGTGTCGCCGCCCCCACAGGATGTGCTCGTCCCGCAGATCGAGCCGGTCCGGGTAGCCGTTCACCTCGAGGGCCGTCCCCGTGCGCGCCGCTGCCTTGAACACCTCTTCGAGGTCCACCTCGACCGGCTGGCGCTTGTTGATGATCCGGCCGGTGGGGTGACCGATCACATGCACGTTGGGGTTCTCCATCGCCCGGACGATCCGCCGGGTCATCTCGTCCTTCGGCTGGTTGAAGAGCGAGTGCACCGACGCGACGCAGACGTCGAACCCCTCGAGGAAGTCGGCGTCCCAGTCCACGTTGCCCTCGGCGTCGATGTTGAGCTCGGTCCCGTGCAGCAGGGTCATCTTCGGGTACGAGGACTGCAGCGCCCGGAGCTGCTCCCGCTGCGCGAGCATCTTCTCGTCCGTCATCCGCTGCATGAACAGGTTCGGGGCGTGGTCCGTCACCGCGTAGTACGCGTACCTCAGCTCGGAGGCTGCCGCGAGCATCTGTTCGAGCGAGGCCAGGCCGTCCGTGAGGTTGGTGTGCGTGTGCAGGTCGCCCCGCAGCTGCCTGCGCACGAGCACATCGGGGAGCGTGCCCTGAAGCGCCGCCTCGACCTCGCCGCGATCCTCGCGGAGCGTGGGCGGGATCCACGGGAGCGAGAGCTTCTCGTAGACCTCCTCCTCGGTCTCCGCGACGATGAGCTTGCCCGACTTCGCGCGGTATAGGCCGTACTCGTTGAGCTTGAGACCCTTGCGCACGGCCATCTCGCGGATCCGGATGTTGTGGGCCTTCGAGCCGGTGAAGTAGATCATCGCCGCGCCCCACGCCTCGAGCGGGACGACGCGGAGGTCGACCTGCAGGCCCTTGCGCGTCAGGATCGACGACTTCGTGTCTCCCCTTGCGAGCACGCGTTCGGTCATCCCGACCGTCGTGAACGCCTCCATCACTCCGGCCGCGTCGTCGCTCGCGACCAGGAGGTCGAGGTCGCCGATCGTCTCGGCCATCCGCCGGAGCGAGCCCGCGAACTCGATCCGGCGTACGTCCTTGCGAGCACCGAGCCGCTCGATGAAGTGGTCCGCGAGGTCCATGGCGACGGACACGAGCACCCGACCCGTCGACTGGCTCATGCGCTCGATGCCGCGACGGATGTTCTCCTCGGTCTTGGCGCCGAACCCCTTGACCTCGGCCAGGCGGCCCTGCTCGACCGCCTGGGCGAGCTGCTCGACGTCCGCGATCCCGAGGTCGCGGTAGAGCAGGATCGCCTTCTTCGGACCGAGGCCCGGGATCGCGGTCATCTCGCGAACCCCCGGCGGGATCTGCGCGCGCAGCTCCTCGAGCGCCTCGAACGAGCCCATCCGGACGAACTCGTCGATCTTCTCGCCGATCGACTTGCCCACGCTCGGGATCTTCAGGATCTCCTTCAGGTCCATCGTGGCCAGGTCGTCCGGGTAGCCACCCACCGCCCGAGCGGCCTTCTCGTAGGAGCGCGGCTTGTAGGGTTCGTCGGTCAGGATCGACAGGAGGTCGGCGTATTCGATCAGCGCGGCCTCGACGGTGTCGTTCAGACGCGCCACGACGGGTCCTCCCGGATCGGGCTCAGGCGAGACCGAGGAGCCACAGCATGAGGGCCTTCTGCGCGTGCATCCGGTTCTCGGCCTGGTCCCACACGACCGAGTGCGGGCCGTCGATCACATCGGCGGCGATCTCCTGCCCCCGGTGGGCCGGCAGGCAGTGCATCACGGTGACGTCCGGGGCGGCGACGACCACCTTCTCCGCGTCCAGCGCGTACGCCGGGAAGACGAGGGCGCGCTCGTCGGCCTCGGCCTCCTGCCCCATGCTCGCCCACACGTCGGTGTACAGGACATCCGCGCCACGCGAGGCCTCGATCGGGTCGTGCGTGACGGTGACGCTCCCGCCCGTCTCGGCGGCGATGTCGGAGGCGCGCTGGACGACCTGCGGGATCGGTTCGAACCCCGGCGGGGTCCCGGCCCGAACGTGCA
>DATEQE010000337.1:0-3278 GCA_035272825.1 Actinomycetota bacterium | reverse complement strand
CGGCGAGGAGGTCATGAGCTCCCGCCGAGGCATGGTGTTCCTGGCCTCCGCGTTCCGACGCCGCGATGTGCGGGCCCTCGAGCACGTCGCTCGTACCGCCGTCGATGATCGCCGGGAGCCCGTCGCCGCGCTCGTCCGTCGCCGTGCGCTCTCGCTGCCGGCGAATGCGTCGATCCGGCAGGCGGCCGAGATGATGGCGAACGAGCGTGAGGGGTTCGTCCTGCTCGAAGGGGTGGGGGAACAGGGGCTGGCGATCGTGACCGATCGCGACCTCCGCTCGCGGGTGCTCGCCGAGGGACGAGACCCAGCGGCCCCGGCCGCAGAGGTGGCGTCGTCACCGGTGGTGTCCGTGTCGAACCAAGCGACGGTGGCCGAGGTCACGGCGCTGATGCTCGAGCGGGGCGTGCATCACGTACCAGTGGAGGACGGCGACGGCGGATTCCTGGGCGTCGTGACGGACATCGACCTGCTCGCCGCGGAGCAGCACCGCGCGTTCGGTCTCAAGAAGGACATCGAGCTCGCCCCCGATCGCGCCTCGGCGGTCGAGGCGTTCCGGTCGTTGCCCGAGGTGGCGAGCCGGCTCGTCGAGGCGAGCGTCGAGCCGCTCGAGATCGCGCACATCGTCGCGGTCGCGATCGACGCGCTCACGGTTCGCCTCCTGGAGGTCGGCTGGACCGAGATCGGCGACCCGCCGTGCCCCTGGGCGTGGCTCGCGCTCGGCAGCGAGGCCCGGCAGGAGCAGGGGTTGTTCACCGACCAGGACAACGCGCTCATCTTCGAGCCGGTCGGCGTCGGCGACGCCGAGGCGGACGCGTACTTCGGCGAGCTCGGGGCGTTCGTGAACGACGGGCTCGAGGAGGCGGGGATCCCCAAGTGCCGGGCCGGTGTCATCGCGGGCAACCGTGACTGGCGCGGCACCGTGCGGACCTGGCAGGACCGCTTCCACGGCTGGATCGAGGACCCCGGGCGGCTCGGCAGCGCGTTCACCGGCATCGCGATCGACTACCGGCCGGTGACGGGGCCGCTGGACGCACGTCTCCATCTCGACGAGATCATCCGCTCCGCCAGGGAGCAGCACGATTTCATCCGGCATCTGGGCGCCCATGCCGTCTCGTCGCGCCCGCCGAAGGGACTGCTCAGGGACGGCGTCGTGCAGCGGAAGGGGACGACGGGACGGCTCGACATCAAGGCCGTGGGGATCGGGCTGATCACGAATATCGCCCGGCTCCTGGCCGTGATGTCCGGCCTGACCGAGAACCGGACGACGCTCCGCTTGCGCGACACGACGGCCCTTGGATGGTTGACCGAAGACGAGAGCCAGGGGCTCGTGGAGGCGTTCGAGCTCATGTGGCAGGTCCGGCTCGAGCACCAGAGCCGCTGCGTCGAGCGGGGCGTCCTCCCGGACGATCTCGTCGAGCCGGGGGAGCTGGGCCCGCTCACACGGCAAGCGCTCAAGGAGGCGTTCCGGATGATCGACGGGGCGCAGGATCGGTTGGCCGCGCTCCTCGGCCTTCGCCGATGAGCGGCGTCCGGCCTGCGCCGCCTCCACGCAGATCTCGGCGTGTCCCGTGGCGACAGCTCGAGCTCGTCTCCCTCGACTTCGAGGCGACCGGTCTGGACTTCACGAAGGACGCGATCGTCTCGTTCGGCGTCGTGCCGGTCAGGCAAGGCCGGATCGACGTCGGCGACGCCGTCTACGAGCTGGTCGATCCCGGCGCGGCGACGCCGTCATCCGAGTCCGTCACGGTGCATGGTCTGCGTCCGATCGATCTGCGGGGCGCCCAGAGCCTCGACGTTGCGAGAAACGCCCTGGGCGCGCAGATCGCCGGTCGGTTCCTCGTGACCTGGGCCGGACAGGTGGAGGCGGGCTTCCTCGATGCGATGTACGGGGGCGGCGTCCGGTCCTGGCTCCGACGTTGTATCGATGCACGCGAGCTCGTGCTCGCCCTCGACGATGACCCGCCGATCCCCTTCATGCTGACGACGGTGGCCGAGCGGCTCGGGGTTCCGGTCGCGAGCCCGCACCATGCTCTGGACGACGCCCTGGTGACGGCGCAGGTCTTCCTCATCGCCGTCGCGCGGCTGGCCGCTCGTGGGGTGTCGACCGTTCGCGAGCTGCAAGCGACCAGGCGGTTCGAACCGCCGACCCTACGCCGGCCTCGCGCGCCGATCCGACGGTGAGGGGATCGGCACGGCGTAGACCGGGACGACGCAACGCCGCCCGATCTCGTGCGTGATGTCGCCCTCGATGAACCGTCGCCAGCGGGGTCGTTCGGGATCGGCCACCACGATCGCGTGGAAGTTCCTGGCCTTGGCCCATCTCGCGATCATCTTGGGAGCGTTCCGAGACCTGGAGAGCCCGACCCGCACCTCGAAGCCGCGCGTCCTGAGCGCATCCGCGGCCTCCTCGACGCCGTCCTTCAGCACTTGCCACTCGATCCTGTTCGGCTGCAGGCCGGGGTTCGGGAGCCCGAGCGAGGTCCCGTAGACCTTGGCGATGCCCAGGACGGTGATCTTGGCGTGCTCGGGCGTCGCGAGCTCGATCGCGCGGGCCATCACCTCGGGTGGGAACGGTTCGCCGACGGTCGCGAGCAGGATGCGCTGAGGAGGGTCGGGGATGCGACGGGGGGCCACGGTCGCGGCCCCCCGTCCGAACCTTCCTCCGCGAGGCGTCTCAGGCATCCCTGCTCACGGGAACGCCCTTGAACTCGCTCGTGCCTAGCTTGCGATCCTCGGCCTTGCGCCACCAGTACAGCGGGAAGTACAGCAGCACGATGATCACCCCGATGATGAACATCTTGCCGCCGCCCAGCTGGCACCCCTCGATCGCGCAGGCGGGGATCCCCACCGACCAGACGAAGAAGTAGAGGATGGCTAGGGCGATCGCCCCGTACTTCATCCATTCGGGGAGCTTGTACGGGCGGAAGATCTCGGGCCGCCAGCGGCGCAGGAAGTAATATCCGAGCAGCACGGGCACGAACGATCCCACGTAGCCGACGTTCGACAGGACGTAGATCGACCCCGGTGCCCCGACGAAGATCAGCAGGATGTTGAGGACCGTGTTCAGACCCATCGAGAAGTCCGGGACGTTGTGCTGGTTCACGTGCCCGAAGATGCGCGGGCATTGCCCGTCGAGAGCCATCATGTAGAGCGATCGAGCGCAGCCCATGATCGCGTTCAGGCTGGAGAGCAGGAGTGCGATGACCAGCGCCGACGTGACGATCTTGCTGACTCCGGCACCCATCGACCGCACCGCCGTCGTGACGAGGATCGCGTTC
>DATEQE010000336.1:0-3440 GCA_035272825.1 Actinomycetota bacterium | reverse complement strand
CGTTGCGGCGCGGGCGGCTCGCTCGAGCACCACGGTCCCACGCGGCCCGCCGTCGAGCGCGCGACGGGGCTCGTGCGCGAGGACGTCGCGCGGCAGGAGATGGAGTTCCTCGGTCGGTACGTACGGGACGACGGCGGTCAGGACGTCGACGCGCCAGCGCAGCGCGGGCGGCAACGGCTCGTCGAGATCGCCCAGGAGCGCCTCTACGCCGTTCCGGCTGGCACACGCGACGGCGGCGGGATCGACGTCGGTGGCGATCACGGTTGCTCGCGGGCGCGCCGTGCCGAGGACGACGGCGACCGCACCGCTGCCGGCGCACAGGTCGACCGCGATCCCGTCCGCAGGCAGCAGCGCCGCCGCCCGGCGGGCCAGCGCCTCGGTCTGCGGGCGGGGCACGAACACGCCGCGGTCGACGCGGACGCGAGCGTCGCAGAAGCGCACCCAACCCATGATCCACGCGAGCGGCTCTCCGGCGAGCCGGCGAGCGAGCAGCTCCCCGAGAGGTCCAGCCCCCGCGTTCGAGGCATCGAGCAGCGCGTCGGCCTCCGCGGCGGGGTCGACGGAACCACCGGCGGCGAGCGCGTGGAAGACGCGCGACCGCTCCTGGCTCAGGGGGTCGTCCACGGCCAGGTTAGCGTCGTCTGCTGACTTCCCAGTCGTGCCCGAAGGGATCCGTCAGCCGTCCCGTGCGCCACCCATGCTCGTCGTGGACCGGTGCCACGGCGGCGGCTCCGGCGCCCACCGCCCGCTCGAACAGGGCATCCGGGTCCTCTACGGACAGGATCAGCCTGACCGACCCCACCCCGGGTGCGACCGGGCTCGCGTCGGCGTCGTCCTGGATCCAGAACGCCGCCCTACCGATCGAGAGTTGCGCGACGACCGGTCGCCCGTGGTCGTCGTCGAGTCGATACGCCTCGACCGCGCCGAACGCGTTCGCGTAGAAGTCCAACGCCTCCCGGGCATCGGGAACGGCCAGCCAGGGTTCGATTGCGGTGGTCGATGCGTCCGACCCGGCCGGACTCATGCGCGTCCCCCTGCAACGGTCGGCGTCATCGGCTCATTCTCTCTCAGCCGACTGCTCATGACGTCTCGGTCACGGGCTTCTGATGAGGGCCCGAGCTACCAGACATCTCCAGGCCGCCAGTCGCAGCTGATCGGCGCCGAGAGGTCGAGCTCCGGGGAGATCGGGGTCAGACGGACGAAGACGTTCCCGTCCTCTTCGGCCGTTCGAACGAGCCCGGCCGCCGTCCGGACGGAGGTCGGACCCTCCCACACCACCCACCCGAGCCGCTCGTAGAACCCGACGACGCCGGTCGCGAGGGCTCCCAGCCGATAAGACCGATCGATGAGCTCGCCGACCTCACCGATCACGCGGGACCCGAGTCCCTCCCGCTGATGGCTGGGGCGCGTCGCGACGGCCTCGACGTACCCGGTCCGCAGGCGATGCCGGATGTGTGGAGCTCCCGTTGGACGACGGAGGCGTGCGCCACCACGCGCCCGTCCGCCTCCGCGATCACGTGGACCCCTCCGACCGCATGGCTCCAGTCCTGGTCGCTGAACCCCTGGGCGTCGTCGCTCCAGGCCTCGTCGAACAGCTCGCGGCCGGGCGGGGACCTCGTCCGGACGCAGTGCGTCGCTCGGGACGAGCCGGATCACGGGGGGATCGGGCCCCGGGTTCTCAGGAGACCTTGCCGTCGCCCTCCCCCGCCACATCGGAGACGTCGACCACGTCCTGCGGGGCCTCCTCGTCGGGGTCCACGTTCGGCGTCTCGAGCCCGGACCCATCCTGCTCGAACGTCAGCGCGTAGACCTCCTGACCCCTCGGATACTCCTTGGTCGGACGGAAGTCTCGCTTCACCCTGACGCCGAGCGCCTCGTACACGCCGTCCTGCCCCTCCCGCAAGCGCTCGCCGAGGAAGACGTTCGCGACGATCTCCTTCGGCCGCGCGGCGGCGGTCACCATCCGCACCGAGCCGACGACCGGCGGGCCGACGATCGTGAGCTCGTCCGCGATCTTCACGAGGTAGCCGGGCCCGGCGTCCAGCCCCATCGAGAGCCCGACGCCCGACGACAGGTTCCGCGAATTGCTGCGGAAGTCCTCGAGGACGCGGCGGTGGAACAGGTCGATCAGGATGTTCGCGGTGTGCGCGATGTCGCCGGCGGTCTGGACGAAGCGCTCCTCGTACTCGTCCCGCTCCGCGGACTGGACGATCCAGTACGCCAGGAACCCGTCGCCGGTGAACTTGTCGAACCACCCGCCCGAACGCCGGATCCCGAGCCGCACCGAACTCACGAACTTGTCCATGATCGCCGCGAACCGCTCGAACTTCACCGATTCCTTCATAAGCGTCGTGGACTCGCGGATGTCGGCGGCCATCACGAACATCTGGATCGGTTCGCCATCGATCACGGCGTCGAGCAGCTCGGTCGCGCGGAACCGCCGCTCCCAGTCGGGCGGCGCGTGCGGCTTCAGCAGACGCGAGACCCGGTTGCGGTCTCGGTCGCGTTGATCGGTCAGGGACGATCGTTCGGGCGGCACCGCACCTCCGATGACGAAGCGGGGAAGGTCGCCAGTCTAGCCCGAACCGTTGCCGTCGCCGCCGAACACGCGGGTGAGCCAGGACGACCACGCCGCCTCGGCCCGCTGTTGGTCCACGCCCTCGGCGAACAGATGGTGCCCGACCATCGTCGTGCCATCGAACCCGTAGATGAACCGGTAGATCGCGTCGTCGGACCGCACGCCGAGGAAGCTCGGGGACACGTAGTCGACGACGCCCTCGATCGGCTCGAGCCCCTCGGGCGTCAGCCGCACCTTGTCGTCGACCGCGGCGTCGTCGCGAAGGCCGAGGGCCTGACGGAACGTCGCCAGGGCCAGGTCGCGGTCGGGGGCGTCGGGCCCGTGGGCGTCGATCGAGGTCGCGAACCGACCCGAGAAGTACGTGATGTATTCGGCGAGCTTCGCGAGGTACATCGGATCGCCCTCGCTCATCGCCTCGTACTCGGCCTCCCAGTCCCCACCGAGCATGCCGCTGTGCACGTACCGGATCGTGGAGCCGCCGCCCTCGCGCTGGTCGATCCGGTAGTCGAACTGATGCTTGTTCCCGCCGGGCGACTCGACGCCCGTGCTCACAAAGTGTCTCGGCGGATCCCAGGTGGTCACCGTGGACTCGGCGGTGAAGTCTCCGATGCTCCAGCGCACGCGACCGCCCTGGCGCGGCTCGATCTCGTTGCGGCCCATGAACCAGGAGTCCCAGCCGCGACCCGTCGCCACCGCCTCCCAGACTCGCTCCGGGGGGGCGTCGACGTCGATGTCCCGAGCGATCTCGAACTCGTGCGCCATGCTTCGTTCCTCCGGCCGCTCATGATAGCGACGGCCGAGACACCCGGTCCTGCCCGGTTCGGGTTCGAACGGTCCCCCGAAAATCTCGACCGTTCCCAGG
>DATEQE010000335.1:0-5673 GCA_035272825.1 Actinomycetota bacterium | reverse complement strand
AGCCTCTCGTGTTCCTCCAACTCGACCGGCCCGAGCTCGGCCATGTGCCCGAGCACCGCCACCAGACGCTCGCCCTTGGCCAT
Organism: Actinomycetota bacterium; assembly: GCA_035272825.1. Taxonomy (GTDB): domain Bacteria; phylum Actinomycetota; class UBA4738; order UBA4738; family HRBIN12; genus DASSJM01. The sequence goes on along the minus strand of DATEQE010000335.1, from coordinate 5,590 downwards.
CCAACGAGCGGACTTCAACGCGGCCGCCATCGACTCGGGGTTCGCGTTGTACGCGTCGTTCACGATCACGATCCCCGACGTACCGGTGGAGGTCTCCATCCGCCACTGCGCGACGCCCGCGCCCTTCAGCGCGGTCGCGGATTCGGCCAGCGTCACGCCCGCCCAGCGCCCGACCGCCGCGGCGGCGAGGGCGTTCGACACCATGTGGTCGCCGGGGACCGCGAGCTCCACCGGCTCGCGCTCGCCGGCCGACCACAGGGTGAACGTGGCTCGCGCATCGGGACCGAGCTCGACGTCCTCGGCCCAGACATCGGCGCCCGAATCCAGACCGAAGGTGATCACCGCCGCGTCGGTCTCGTCGGCGTATGCGCGGGCGACAGGATCGTCCGCGTTCAAGATCGCCGTGCCGTCCGCGCCGAGCCACTCGACCGGCTCGGACGCCGCGCGGACGATCGCGTCCCACGACCCGAAGATCCCCAGGTGCGCCGTCCCGACGTTCGTCACGACGACGGCGTCGGGTCGGGCGACGTCGCACAGCAACCGAACATCCCCCTCGCGTCGCGCGCCCATCTCCGCGACCACGACCTCCACATCGCGATCGGCGCCGAGTAGCGTCATCGGGAGCCCGACCTCGTTGTTGAACGACGCCGGGCTGGCGTAGGTCCGCAGACGGGCGCCCACCACCGCGGCGGCGAGATCCTTGGCGGAGGTCTTCCCGTTCGAGCCGGTGATCCCGACCACGCGGGTGTCCGTCATGCGATCGCGCTCGTCGGCCGCGAGGTCCAGCAGCGCGCGCCCGGTATGCGGAACCTCGATCACCGTCCCGTCGATCCCAGATCGATGCACGAGCGCGGCGACGGCGCCGCGCGCGACCGCGTCGCCGACGAAGGCGTGACCATCCAGGCGCTCCCCTTCGATCGCGACAAAGAGGCCTCCCGGCCCGACGGCGCGCGAGTCCGTCTCCACCGAGGACGCGGCGGCGTCCGGTCCGCGGAGCGTGCCGTGGACGGCCGACGCGATCTCCGAGAGCCGGCGTTCGATCACGGCGCCGCCTCCAGCGGACGGGTGGCCTTCCCGATCGATCGCAGCTCGTCCTCTGCGACCGCTCGGTCGTCGAACGGGATCCTCCGGTCCGCGAGCTCCTGGTAGGTCTCGTGTCCCTTGCCGGCGATCACCACGACGTCGCCGGGTGAAGCCTCCTCCATCGCGAGCCGGATCGCGGCGCGCCGATCCGGCTCGACAACGAAACGGCCGCATCCTTCGTCGGCTCCGCGTTCGGCGCCCGGCGTGATCTCGGCGATGATCTCGAGCGGGTCCTCGCTGCGAGGGTTGTCGCTCGTGATGACCGCCAGGTCGGCGTTCGCCGTGGCCGCTCGGCCCATGAGCGGTCGTTTGACACGGTCCCGATCGCCGCCGGCCCCGAGCACCACGATCAGCCGGCCGTCCGTGAGCGACCGGGCCGCGCGCAACACGTTCTCCACGCTGTCGGGCGTATGGGCGTAATCGACCATCACGAGGAACCCCTGCCCCACCTCGACCGTCTCCACGCGTCCGGGAACGACGCGGACCGACGAGATCGCGTCGGTCGCGACGGCGTCCTCGATCCCAAGCGATCGCGCGGTGGCGAACGCGGCCAGGGCGTTCTCGACGTTGAACGACCCGCGGAGCGCCGAGCGGATCGGGACCCCGTCGGCGAGGAACCCGATCCCCTCGGCCGTCGACTCGATGTCAGTGGCTCGCACGTCCGACTCGGGCGCGAGCCCGTACGTGATCGTCGGCAGACCCGAGCCAGCCAGGTCTCGGCCCCGCTCGTCGTCGAGGTTCACCACGGCGCGATCGCTCATCGCCGGCGTGAACAGCCGCGATTTGGCGAGGAAGTACTCCTCCATCGACGGGTGGTAGTCCAGATGATCCTGTGTGAGGTTGGTGAACACGGCGACCGAGTACCGCATGCCGTCGACGCGGTGCTGATGCAGCCCGTGTGAGGAGACCTCCATCGCGACCGCGGTCACGCCCTCGTCGGCCATCGTGGACATGAGCCGCTGCAGGTCCGGCGCCTCGGGCGTGGTCCTCGGGAAGGTCCCAGGCCGCCCGTCGATCCGCACGCCGGTGGTGCCGATCACGCCCGGGGTCCGGCCGTCCGCCCGGAAGATCGCCTCGAGCAGGAAGGTCGTCGTGGTCTTCCCGTTCGTGCCGGTCACGCCGACGACGGTCATCCCATCCGCCGGCCGCCCGTAGAACGCGGCCGAGATCGGACCCATCGCCTCGCGCACGTCCAGCACCTTCACCTGGGACACGTCGAGCTCGAGCCAGCGATCGACGACGAGCCCCATCGACCCGCGCGAGACCGCGTCGCCCGCGAATGCATGACCGTCGGACGTGCTCCCGGGGACGCAGAAGAAGAGGGCGCCGGGTCGGGCGTCGTCCGAGCGGTAGCAGACGCTCGAGACGAGCGTGTCCGCGCTGCCTCGGAGCTCGGCCTCGGGGAGGTCCCGGACGAGGTCATGGAGCGTTCGGGAGTGGGGATGGGCCACGGTTCCTGAGCCTATCGCCTGCGTGGCGGCGCCTTCCCGGGTGCCGGCGTTCATCCGACCGGCAGGGCGTGCGGCGGCAGGGGCACCCTGTCGGCGGGCGCGATGCCGAGGCGGGCGATGGCGGCGAGTGCAACCCGCTTGAACAGCGGCGCGGCGGCGAGCCCGCCGTACACGGCCGCCGGACGATCCAGGATCGCCGCGACGACGACCTCCGGGTCCCCCGCCGGGAGGTAGCCGATGAACGACGCGATGTATTGGCCCTCGAGGTAGCCGGAGCCGTCGCCGGTCGGGATCCGCGCCGTTCCGGTCTTGCCGGCGACCTGGTACCCGGGGATTTGCGCGTTCGTGCCGGTGCCGTCCTGCACCGCGTACGCGAGCATCCGCGTGACCATCCTCGCCGTCTCGGCAGAGACGACCCTCCTCGTGGGGGCGGCCTCGTTCGGTTCGAGCGACCCGTCGGGAGCGATCGTCCCCCGCACCAGCTTGGGCTGCACCCAGCGGCCGCCGTTCGCGATCGTCGAGTAGACCGAGACCATCTGGAGCGGCGTGGCCGCGATCCCCTGGCCGTACGCCATCGTGGCCAGGCTCGTGTCGTTCCACTGGTCGAGCGGGAGCATGATGCCGTTGGACTCCCCCGGGAACCCGACGCCGGTCGCGCGCCCGAGCCCGAACCGCGCGAGGTAGGTCGCGAGGGCGGCCGCGCCGAGACGGTCCGCGACCATGACCGCGCCGATATTGCTGGACTCGGCCACGATGTCCCCGAGGGTCATCTGCAACGGTCCGTGAGGCTGCGAGTCGTGGATGATGTAGTCACCGACCGGCATCGTCCACGGGACCGTGAGGCGCATGCCTAGGGGGATCGCCCGCTCCTGGATCGCGGCCGCGGCCGTGATGACCTTGTTCGTCGAACCGGGTTCGTAGGCGTCCGTCACGGCCCGATTGCGGTAGGTAGCACTCGGCGCGTCCTCGAACGCGTTCGGGTCGAACCATGGGTGGCTCGCCATCGCCAGGACCTCGGCGGTCCGGGGATCCATCACGATCACGGTCCCTCCGCGGGCGCCCTGTTCCTCGACCGCCTGCTCGAGCGCGGCCTGCGCCTGGAACTGGAGGTCGCGATCGATCGTCGTGACCACGGTTGCGCCCGCGACCGGGGCGCGCTCCTCGTCGACCCCGCTGACGATCGCCTGACCCGAGAGCCCGAGCTCGTGCGTCCGCTCCCCCGGCGTGCCCGCAAGGACGTCCTGGTACCCGAGCTCGAGGCCCGCGAGACCCACCCCGTCCGTCCCGACGAACCCAAGCACCTGAGAGGCGAGCGATCCCGCGGGGTACGAGCGTCTCGAGGTCGGGAGCAGGCCGATGCCGGGCAGGGCGAGGCGTTGGATGCGATCGGAGGCGTCGCGGCCGAGCTGTCGGGCGAGGTAGACGAAGGTCCCGTCGGAGATCATCTCCTGCACGAGATCCGGGACGCCGACCCCGAGCAGCGGCGAGAGCCTCGTCGCGGTTGCCCACGGGTCGTCGACCAACTGCGGGTCCGCGTACACGTCGTCGGCCGGCGTCGACAGCGCCAGCCGCGCCCCGTTGCGATCGAGGATCTGCCCGCGCTGTGCCGGCAGGTCGATCGTCCGCACACGCTGGTCGAATGCGCGGTCCTGGAGCTCCTGCGCCTGGCTCACCTGCAGGACGACGAGCCGCACCGAGATCGCCCCGAAGGCGAAGGCCATCAGCGCGAACAGCGCGATCAGCCGTCCGGCGCGCGGGCGGCTCACGTTGGAGGGTCGCCCTTCGCTCCCGAGCCCATCGTCCCCTGGGGGTCCGTCGTTCCCGAGGAAGGGTCCGCTCCGGCCGGCTCCCCCGAGCCCGAACCGGGCGCGTGGAGGATGCGGATGTCGTCGGGGAGACGCATGCCGTGCCGGCTGGCCCAGGCGGAGATCCGGCCCGGAGCGGACAGCGTGGCCTGCTCGCGCACCAGCTCGAGGTTGTCCTCGGAGAGCTCCTCGACCCGTCGCTCGGCCTCGCCGATGCGGAACGATGTCTGGGCGAGCAGGACGTTCACGACCACGATGCCGAAGACCATCGACCCCACGACGGTCGACGCGAGCACCACGAACCCGATCGATCGGCGATGGCTCGGTCGCGGGCGGCGGGCTGCGGCCGGCCGCTTGTGTGCGGGCGCGACCGGCTGCGTCCGCCTTCGCGCGGGAGCCGGGCGCGCCGAGGGACGCGCAGACGTGCGCGGCGGCGTTCGACGTTCGGCGGGCTCGAACCGGCGCGCGGGCTGGCTCATGCGGCACGGCTCCGTTCGGCGGCGCGGAGCTTCGCGCTCCGGGACCTGGGGTTCATCGCGGCCTCGGCCGGAGAGGGTCGGAGCGGCTTCTTGGTCAGGACCTCGAGGTCCTGCGCGCCGTTGAAGAACCGCTTCACGATGCGGTCCTCCAGGGAGTGGTACGCGATCACGACCACGCGGCCACCGGGAGCGAGGATCTCGACCGCCCGAGGCAGGGACGCGGCGAGCTCCTCCAGCTCCCGGTTGACCGCGATGCGGAGCGCCTGGAACGTCCGGCGGGCGGGGTGGGGGCCGCCCCGCCGCGCCCCCAGCGCGCTCGCGACCACACCCGCGAGCTCGTCGGTGGTCTCGATCGGCGACCGGGACCTGGCACGCACGATCGCGGCCGCAACCCGGCGCGAGCGTCGTTCCTCGCCGTATTCGAACACGATCCGCGCGAGCTCCTCCTCGGGCGCCGTGTTCACGATGTCCATCGCCCGTTCGCCCTCGGGTCCCATCCGCATGTCCAGCGGCCCGTCGGCTCGGTAGGAGAAGCCCCGTTCCGGATGGTCGAGCTGCATCGAGCTCACCCCGAGGTCGTAGAGGACGCCATCGACCCGGTTCTCCGCGGGCAGCTGTGAGAACCGGGTCCGCACGGCGACGAAGCGCCCGCCGAACCGATCGAGCCGAGACGCGGCGAGCGCGATCGCCTGGGGATCACGGTCCAGACCGATCACCCGTTCCACACCGGCCTCGAGCATCGCCTCCGTGTGACCGCCCGCGCCGAGCGTTG
>DATEQE010000334.1:0-4610 GCA_035272825.1 Actinomycetota bacterium | reverse complement strand
GTCCAGATCCAGGCCGACGAGGTACCAGTGTCCCCCGCGGACCGCCAGCCCGAACGCATCCACGGTGCGGTCCGAGCGCTCGCCTCGCGAGGTCCGGTACGCGAAGCGCACGCGACGTCCCTCCGCGACCGCCTCGGCCGCGCGGGTCAGGTTCGGGTCGGCCTCGCCGGCGAGCGCCGGGGCCCCCAGCCCGTCCATGATCCCGCGGTCGGCGCCCGAGAGAAGCTTGAGGACTGCCTCCTCCGCCGAGACGTCGCCCGCCGAACGCACCGCGACGAACAGCGCTGAGAACTCCTCGGGCGTGAAGGCGATCTCGGGCAGGTAGTAGCGGTCCTTGTCGATCGTGTATCCGTGCTCGACGTCCCACGCGTCGGTCGAGACCACGTCGATCGGCACCCCGATGTCGCGTAGGACGTCCTTGTCGCGCTCGAACATGCGCTTGGCGGACGACGCGTCCTGATGCCCGTACCCCTCCGCCAGCTTGCTCCGGATCTGGTCGAACGTGAGCGGCGTCCGGGACTCGAGCAGCAGGGCGACGAGGTTCACCAGGCGTTCGAGCGGGTGCATGGCCGCGGCATCATACTTTCCGTCATGTCGCCAAGGCCCCCGACACGAGGGAGCGTGCGCCTGCGTCACGCCATCGTCCGGCGCATCCGGAGCGAGCGTCCGGGCGTGATCGAGCTCGACGTGGTCGTGGACGACGATCCGGCCGACCCACCGCCGGTCACCGAGCCCGGGCTGGCGGTGGCGTTCACGCAGCTCGTCGGGCGCGTGGAGGTCGGCGATCGCGTCCTGGTGAACACCACGGGGGTAGCGCTCGGTCTCGGGACGGGCGGCTTCCACCTCGTCGTGGCCGTGGACGACCAGACCCCGACCGAGCTCGACCATCCGGGACGGGTGATGAAGGCCCGGTACACGCCGTTGCAGCTGGCGGTCGAGAGCGTCGAGGAGACCGAGCGCGAGGCGCTCGAGCGATCCGTGGGCCTGGGCGGCAGGCCGGTCGTATGCGCGCCGTTGCATTCGATGATCGGACCGATCGCCGCCGGGGCGCGGGCGGCGGGCGCCGAACGGATCGCCTACGTGATGTCCGACGGAGCCGCGCTTCCGGGCCAGCTCTCGAATCTCGTTCCGCGCCTGCGGGTCGCGGGGCTGCTGGACGGGTTCGTGACGAGCGGCCAGGCCTTCGGGGGTGAGCTCGAGGCCGTGACGATCTGGACCGGTGTGCTCGCCGCCGCCGAGCTCGTCGGCGCGGACGTCGTGATCGTAGCCGACGGGCCGGGCAACGTGGGCACCGATACGACGTGGGGCGTGAGCGCGCTCGCGAGCGGCCACGCCCTGAACGCGGCGGAGGCGCTCGGCGGGCGCCCCGTGGCGGCGCTCCGCCTCTCGTTCGCCGACGCCCGCGAACGCCACCGCGGGGTCTCGCACCACTCGCTCACGATCCTGGACCGTGTGTGCCGGGTGGCGGCCGAGGTCGCCGTCCCGGTCCTCGACGAACGCGAGCGCGACCTCGTGTGGAACTCGCTGCGTGAGCGACGCCTCGAGGAGCGCCACCATCTGATCGAGGTGGACGGGCGGCCAGCGCTCGACGAGCTCGAACGCGCGGGGGTCGAGATCGATTCGATGGGCCGTACGGCGTCGGAGGACCCGGCGTTCTTCCTCGCGGCGGGTTCCGCGGGCATCCTCGCGGGCAGGATGGCGGCGGGATCGCGCCGTTGGCGCCGGGGTGCCGGCTGAGCCTTGCCGCGAGGTGCGTCGACGAACGCGGAGAGCTCGACCAAGGACAACGTCACATGTGGGAGATCAGCTGCTCGACGCGCTCGTCCACGCTGCGGAACGGGTCCTTGCAGAGCACCGTCCGCTGCGCCTGGTCGTTCAGCTTGAGGTGGACCCAGTCCACCGTGTAGTCGCGACGCTTCTGCTTTGCGTGACGGATGAAGTCCCCCCGGAGCTTGGCCCGCGTGGTTTGGGGGGGTTCACGCATGGCCCGCTGGATCTCCTTCTCCGCGACGGCGCGGTCCATCTTCCCCGCGCGCTCGAGCACGTAGTACAGACCGCGTGTCCGGTTGACGTCGTGGTACGCGAGGTCCAGGAGCGCCACGCGCGGGTGCGAGAGCGGCAGCTGGTGGCGTTCGCGATAGTTCTCGATCAGGCTCTGCTTGGCGACCCAATCGACCTTGCGCACCAGCCGCTCCGGCTCCTGCAGGATCAGCGCGTCGAGCGCCTCGCGCCACTCCTGCAGCAGCTGCTTGGACTGCGGATCGGGACCGCGTCGCTCCAGGAAGCGTTCGGTGCGCTCGTAGTACTCCTCCTGCACCTCGATCGCTGAGAGCTCCCGCCCGTTGGCCAGCCGGACCTTCTTGCGACAGGTCACGTCGTGGCTGATCTCGCGGATCGCCCGGATCGGGTTCTCGAGCGAGAGGTCGCGCATCACCGTGTTCGCCTCGAGCATCCGAAGGACCAGGTCGGTGACGCCCACCTTCATCCAGGAGCTGAACTCCGACATGTTCGAGTCCCCGACGATCACGTGCAGCCGGCGGAACCGCTCGGCATCCGCGTGCGGCTCGTCGCGCGTGTTGATGATCGGTCTCGAGCGCGTGGTCGCCGACGAGACGCCCTCCCAGATGTGCTCGGCGCGCTGGGCGATGCAGAAGACGGCGCCGCGCGGGCCGTGCAGGACCTTGCCGGCGCCGCACCAGATCTGCCGCGTCACGAAGAACGGGATCAGCAGGTCGGCCATGCGCGCGAACTCGCCCTGCCGGGCGACCAGATAGTTCTCGTGGCACCCGTACGAGTTGCCCGCCGAGTCGGTGTTGTTCTTGAACAGGTAGACCTGCCCGCTGATGCCCTCCTCGTGCAGCCGGACCTCGGCCGCGGCGAGGAGTGCCTCGAGGATCCGCTCCCCCGCCTTGTCGTGCGCCACCAGGTCCGAGATCTGGTCGCATTCGGGCGTCGCGTACTCGGGGTGCGAGCCGACGTCCAGGTAGAGACGGGCGCCGTTCTCGAGGAACACGTTCGAGGAGCGTCCCCAGTGCACCACCCGTCGGAACAGGTACCGGGCCACCTCGTCGGGCGAGAGCCGCCGCTGCCCGCGGAACGTGCAGGTGACGCCGTACTCGTTCTCGAGCCCGAAGATGCGTCGTTCCACGCGTCGAGTGTAGGCCCCGCCCGAACCGAAGGCGGGGAACCGCCGGCTCAGCCGGCCAGGATCGTGGCGACCTCGTCCTCGCTCAGGCGGCGGAACTTCCGGCGTTGCGGGCGTGTGCGGTCGAGGACCCCGGCCTCGACCTGCTCGGCCTCGATCTCGCGCCCCTCGGCGGTCGAGAGCGCCCCGACGGCCTGGCGCACGGCCGTGGCGAGGTCCCACCCCGGCTGGTACGCCTCCTGCACCGCGTTGGACAGCTCCTCGGCGTGCCCGCCGATCGCCACGTGGCCGTGCTCGTCCGTGACGGTGCCATCGAACAGCACGTGGTAGATCTCGTTGCCGCCGTCATCCTCGCCCACCTCGCCGACCAGGATCTCGACCTCGTACGGCTTCAGCTGTTGTGTGAAGATCGTCGACAGCGCCTGGGAATAGGCGTTGGCCAGGTCGCGGGCGCGCACATCGTCACGCCCGTACGAGTAGCCGCGGAGGTCCGCGTGCCGGACCCCGCTGATCCGCAGGTCCTCGAACTCGCTGTACTTGCCGACGCCGGCGAACGCGATCCGGTCGTAGATCTCGCTGATCTTGTGGAGCGTCGCGCTTGGGTTCTCGGCGATGAACAGCACGCCGTCCGTGTACTCCAGCCCCACCACGGACTTGCCGCGCGCGATCCCCTTGTGCGCGAAGTCCGACAGGTCCTTGATCCGCTGCTCGGGTGGCACGTACGGCATGAAGCTCACGAGCCGCCTCCCACGACGCCCTCGTACGCGCTCCGGAGCTCGTCCGAGCCCACGCTCTCCGCTCCCTCGGCCGTCACCACGACCACGGTCGGGAAGATCCCTCGCGTCGGATCCGGCCCCCCGGTCGCCGCGTCCTCCTGCGAAGCGTCCACCAGGGCCTCCACGGCGACCTCCAGGGCTTCGCCGCGATCGAGGCCGGGGCGCCAGCGCTTCTTGAGCGAGCTCCTCGCGGGCCGGCCACCCGATCCCGTGGCGTGGTAGTCGTCCTCCTCCCACCGGCCGCCGGTCGCGTCGTAGTAGAAGATCCGGCCCTCCTCGCGGCGCTCGTCGAACCCGCCGAACAGTGGCACCACGACGAGCCCCTGGATCGCCATCGGCAGGTTCCCACGGATCATCTGCGCGAGCCGGTTCGCCTTGCCCTCGAGCGAGAGCCGGTCGCCCGTGATCTTCTCGTAGTGCTCGAGCTCGAGCTGGAACAGCTTGACGATCTCGATCGCCTGTCCGGCCGCCCCGGCGATCGCGATCACCGAGAGGTCGTCCGCGGCGAAGACCTTCTCCATCTTCTCGTCGGCGATCGTGAAGCCCTCGGTTGCCCGCCGGTCCCCGCCGAACACGACCCCGGTCGCGAACTTCAGCGCCACCACGGTCGTCCCGTGCGGGGACGCGACGTCGGGTGTGATGCCGGTGGCGGTTGGCAGGGTCTCTGGGCGGCTTCGCCGAACGAGATC
>DATEQE010000333.1:0-6141 GCA_035272825.1 Actinomycetota bacterium | reverse complement strand
TCGACGGCTTCGCCCGGCTCGTGCTCCAGGATCTTGATCACGTTCACGAGCTTGTTGAGCTGCTTGGTGACCTGCTCCAGCGGCTTCGTGTCCACCTGGACGACGATCGTCATCCGCGACAGGCCGGCGTCGTCGGTAGGGCCGACGGCGAGCGAGTCGATGTTGAACCCTCGCGCCGCGAACAGACCGGCGACGCGGGTCAGGACGCCCGGCTTGTCCTCCACAAGCACCGAGATCGTGTGGAGGCTCATGCGACGGGCGCCTCGGCCGGGTCGTTCGTCGGCCGCAGGCCCTCGGGACCGACAATGATGTCGTCGTTGCTCGCGCCGGCCGGGACCATCGGGAAGCACATCTCCTTCGAGTCGACGCGAAAGTCGATCACGACGCTCCGGTCCTCGATCGAGAGCGCCTTGTCGATCACGGCGTCGACCTCGTCGGGGTGCTCGGCACGTAGGCCGACGCAGCCGTAGGCCTCGGCGAGCTTCACGTAGTCCGGCACGTCGTAGGACAGGTACACCTGCGAGTACCGCTCCTCGTAGAACAGCTCCTGCCACTGCCGGACCATCCCCAGGTGCGCGTTGTTGATGATCGCCGTCACGAACGGGATGCCCTCGGCGGTGGAGGTCGCGAGCTCCTGGCTGGTCATCTGGAAGCAACCGTCCCCGTCGATCGCGATCACGCGGCGGTCCGGCCGGCCGGCCTTGGCGCCAAGCGCCGCCGGCACCGCGAACCCCATGGTCCCGAGCCCCCCTGAGTTCACCCAGGTCCGCGGCTCGCTGAACCGCCAGAACTGCGACGCCCACATCTGGTGCTGCCCCACGCCCGCGACGACGATCGCGTCGCCTTTCGTGTGCTCGTAGAGTCGCTCGATGCAGAACTGCGGCTTGAGCGGCCCGTCGGCCGGCTGGTCGTAGCGGTAGGGGTACGTCCGCTTCCACTCGTCGAGCTGGGCGAGCCACGCGGTCCGATCCGGCACCCCTCCGGCCTCGTCCTGCAGCCGCCTCAGCTCTGTGTGGAGCTTGGCGATCACGTCCTTGCAGTCGCCCACGATCGGCACGTCGGCCGCCCGGTTCTTGCCGATCTCGGCCGGGTCGACGTCGACGTGGACGATCTTCGCGCCCTTCGCGAACGAGGACAGCTGGCCGGTAACCCGGTCGTCGAACCGAGCCCCGAGCGCCACCAGCAGGTCGGCCTTCTGCATCGCGGTCACGGCCGTGTAGCCGCCGTGCATCCCGGGCATCCCGAGCGCGAGCTCATGCGTGTCGGGGAACGCGCCGCGCGCCATCAGCGTGGTCGTCACCGGGAGCCTCCCGTCGTTCGCGAGCTTCAGGAGCTCCTCGTGCGCCTCGGCCTTGATCACGCCGCCGCCCACGTACAGGACCGGGCGCTCGGACTCCATGATCATCCTGGCGGCCGAACGCACCTGCTTGAGGTTCCCCTTGGTGGTCGGTCGGTAGCCTGGGAGGTCGACGGAGTCGGGCCAGCTCCACGTGAACTCCTGCAGCTGGACGTCCTTCGGGATGTCGACGAGCACGGGCCCCGGCCGGCCGGTCCGGGCGATGTGGAACGCCTCGCGGATCGTGACGGCCAGCTCGTTCGCATCCTTCACCAGGAAGTTGTGCTTGGTGATGGGCATCGTGATGCCGGTGATGTCGGCCTCCTGGAAGGCGTCGTTGCCGACGACCGGCGTCGGGACCTGTCCGGTGATCGCGACCATCGGGACGGAGTCCATCTTCGCGTCGGCGAGCGCCGTCACGAGGTTGCACCCGCCCGGGCCCGAGGTGGCGATGGCGACGCCCACCTTCCCCGTGGCCCACGCGTACCCCTCGGCGGCGTGGCCGGCGCCCTGCTCGTGACGGCACAGGACGTGACGCACCTTCGAGTCGATCAGCGGGTCGTACGCGGGCAGGATCGCCCCGCCGGGGATCCCGAACGCGAGGTCGACGCCCTCCCCCTCGAGCGAGCGGAACAGCGCCTGCGCGCCCGTCACCTTCATGGGGCCGCGACCTCCGCCCGTCGCTCGGCCCGTCCCTCGACCGGCCCGGTCTCGACCCGGCGGACCGTGCAGCCAAGCCGGTGAGCGAGGTTCCGGGTCGCCCGTTCGAACTCCCAGGGGGTCCAGTCACGGCGACGCGTCGTCATGCCGGCCTCGTCCATCCCGCCGCCGAAATCGAACCCCGCGTCCAGGTAGGCGACCTCCTCCCCGAAGAACCGGTCGAACTGTGGCCGGTCCGCGGCGTCGGTGACGTCGACCGTCACCTGTCCGGGGCCCTCCCACAGCACGTTCGCGACCGTCCTGCCGCCTCGCTCGAACTCGTAACGCATCTCGACCACCCTTCTCCTCGTCCGTCTCGATCGGTGCGAACCCTTGGTGCCGACCGGGTACAAAAAGCCCCTCGCCGGGCGAGGGGCATCTGGCGCGTGTTCCGGGCCTATCTCGGCCCGGCCGCGCCTACGCGATAAGTACGAGGGCTCGCGGTCCGGTCTTCTCCCTGATGGACATGGTTCGGCCAGTGTACGGAGATGGGTTCCCCTGTCAACCCACCGGATGGGTGACCCGAGCAGGAACGGTCGGCCGACACCGCGTAGTCGTTCGGAACCGCTCAGCCTTGACCGGAAACGATCACCCCGGCTAGGGTCTCGCGCCGTGGGCCCCGATCCCCAACTCGACGCGGTGATCGCGGCCGTGCCGGAGTGGCGAGGGCACGAGCCGGAGATCACCCCCGTCGAGGCGGGCCGGACCAACCGCAACTACCGGGTCGAGGTGGGCTCGGGGACGTTCTTCCTCCGGCTCTCGCACGAGGACACCGCGCTGCTGGGGATCGACCGCGAGGCCGAGTACGAGGCGGCGCTCGCCGCCGCGGCCGCGGGGGTGGGACCCGAGGTCGTCGCCCACCTGCCCGAACACGGATGCCTGATCACGGTCTGGGTACCCGGGGAACCGCTCGGCGAGGGCGACATGGAGCAGGGGTCGGTGCTCGCCGACGTCGTGCGGGTCGTCTCGACGATCCACGCGGGGCCCGCGCTCCCGACGACCTTCGACGCGTTCCGCATCGTGGAGGAGTATCGGCGCGTCTCCGAGGAGCGCGGCGTCGCGATCCCCGAGGCCTACGAGCCGGCGCACGCCCATGCCGAACGGATCGAGTCGGCGTTCGCCCGCGCGCCCCTCCCGCCGCGCCCGTGCCACAACGACCTGCTCGCGGACAACTTCCTCAAGGGGACCGACGGGTTCTGGCTCGTCGACTACGAGTACTCGGGCATGGGTGACCCGTTCTTCGACCTGGGCAACCTCTCGATCAACAACGGGCTCTCGGAGGCTTCGCAGGAGCGAGTGCTCCGTCTGATGTTCGGCGAACCGACCGACGCGCACCGGGCCCGCCTGCAGCTGATGCGGATCATGTCCGACTACCGCGAGGCGATGTGGGGCGTGATCCAGCAGGGTCTGTCCACGCTGGACATCGACTACGTCGCCTACGCGGACAAGCACTTCGACCGCCTCTCGCGTTCGATGGCGGACGAGCGCTTCGAGGGATGGCTCGAGCAGGCCGCCGGGGCGATCTGACGTGCCATCTGATGTGCCAACTGAGGGGGAGGGCGATCGCGCCCGGGTCGTGATCGTCGGCGGCGGCGTCGCCGGGACCAGCATCGCCTACCACCTCACGAAGCTCGGGTGGAACGACATCCTGGTCCTCGAGCGCTCCGAGCTCACGAGCGGCTCCACGTTCCACTCGGCGGGCCTCGTCGCCCAGCTCCGGAACTCGGTGAGCCACACGCGGATGATGATGTACGGGGTCGAGCTTTACCCAGAGCTCGAAGCGGAGACGGGCATCGACCCCGGGTGGCACCAGGTGGGGACGTTGCACCTCGCGTCCTCGCCCTACCGGCTCGAGGCGCTCGCCCGGCAGGCGGGCTGGGCCAAGAGCTTCGGTCTGCCCGTCGAGATCGTCTCGGCCCGGGAGGCGCTCGAACGGTTCCCCCTGCTCGACGTCTCGAACGTGCTGGGGGCGCAGTTCGTCCCGACGGACGGCCACCTGGATCCCACCGGGCTGACGATGGCCTTCGCCGAGGGCGCCAAGCGCGGTGGCGCGAGGATCCGCACCGGCGTCCGCGTCCAGGAGGTCGGGGTTCGCGACGGAGGGGTGACCGGCGTCGTCACCGACCACGGCGCGATCGAGGCCGAGGTGGTCGTGAACGCCGCCGGGATCTGGGCGCATGAGCTCGGGCGGCTCGCCGGCGTCGAGATCCCCGTGGTGCCGATGGAGCACCAGTACCTGATCACGCGGCCGATCGAGGGCGTCACGGCGGGCTTCCCGACCCTGCGCGACCCCGACAACCTCGTGTACGTGCGCGAGGAGGTCGGCGGTCTGGTGGTCGGCGGGTACGAGCGCAACCCGGACCCGTGGCACCTCGACACGCCCATCCCACCCGACTTCAACCACCGGTTGCTCCAGGAGAAGTGGGAGCGGTTCGAGCCGATCGCGGAGGGTGCGTTCCACCTGATCCCCGCGCTGCGCACCACCGAGATCAACCGCTTCATCAACGGTCCCGAGGCGTTCACGCCCGACGACGACTTCATCCTGGGCGAGACCGAGGTCCGGGGCTTCTTCGTGGCGACGGGCTTCTGCGCCCACGGCATCACCGGAGGGGCCGGTGTCGGCCGGTACACCGCCGAATGGATCGTCGACGGCGAGCCGTCGATGGACCTGTCGAAGATGGACGTCCGGCGTTTCGGGGCGCACTACCGGAGTCGGCGGTACGCGCTCGCGCGCGCCCACGAGATCTACGCGAAGCACTACGACGTGAAGTACCCGGGCGAGGACTACCAGGCCGGCCGGCCGCTCAAGGTCTCGCCCACCTACGCGCGGCTCGAGGCGCTCGGCGCCGAGTTCGGCGAGAAGGCCGGCTGGGAGCGCGCGAACTGGTTCCGCTCGAACGAGGATCCCGCGTTCGCCTCGCTGCGGCCCCGAGGGTGGGCGGGCGAGCACTGGTCGACCGCGATCGTGGCCGAGCACGTGGCGACCCGCGAGCGCGCCGGCCTGTTCGACGAGACGAGCTTCGCCAAGCTCGAGGTCTCGGGCCCGGCCGCGTGCGCGTTCCTCCAGCGGATCTGTGCGAACGACGTCGACGTGGCGGACGGTCGCGTCGTGTATACGCAGATGCTCAACCGACGCGGCGGAATCCAGTGCGACCTCACGGTGACCCGCCTGTCGCCGGAGCGCTTCCGGATCGTGACCGGCACGGCCTCGGGCAGCCTCGATCTCGCGTGGATCACCTCGCAGCTCGACGGCGCCGAACGCGTCGACGTCCGCGACGTGACCTCGAGCTTCGTCTGCGTCGGCCTGTGGGGGCCGCGCGCGCGAGAGATCCTCGCCCCCGTCTGCGCGGACGACCTGTCACACGAGGGCTTCCCCTTCATGACGTCCCGAGAGATCACCGTGGGCGACGTTCCGTGCCGCGCGCTGCGCGTGACGTACGTGGGCGAGCTCGGGTGGGAGCTCTACGCGCCTTCCGAGCTGGGCGCGACACTGTGGGACACGTTGATCGCGGCCGGCATGCCGCACGGCATGCTCCCGGCCGGCTACCGCGCGATCGACTCGCTGCGGCTCGAGAAGGGCTACCGCGCGTGGGGCTCGGACGTCACCCCCGACGACTCACCGCTCGAGGCCGGGCTCGCGTTCGCCGTGTCGAAGGACAAGGACTTCCTCGGCAGGGAACCGTTCGAGCGCATGCGC
This sequence comes from Actinomycetota bacterium, assembly GCA_035272825.1. GTDB lineage: Bacteria > Actinomycetota > UBA4738 > UBA4738 > HRBIN12 > DASSJM01. The sequence goes on along the minus strand of DATEQE010000333.1, from coordinate 409 downwards.
GCCGAGGGCGTACAACGGAAGCTCGTCTGCCTCGTGCTGGCCGACCCGCGCTCCTCGACGCTGGGCAACGAACCCGTGCGCGCCGGCGACAAGGTGGTCGCGCGCGTCACCTCGGGCGGCATCGGCTACACGGTGGGCACCAGCATCGCGTACACCTACCTGCCCTCGGAGCTCGCGGTCACTGGGACGGCCGTCGACGTCGGGGTGTTCGGCGAATGGATCGGGGCCGAGGTCGCGGACGAACCGCTCTACGATCCGAAGGGCGAACGCATCAGGTCGTGACCGGCGGCGGGATGTCGTCGCCGACGAACACGGAGCCGTTCCAGTATGCCTCGAGCCGGTACGTGCCACGCCGCCACCCCTTGCGATCGAAGTGGAGCTCCTCCGGCTCGCTCAGGTTCCCGAAGGC
>DATEQE010000332.1:0-4804 GCA_035272825.1 Actinomycetota bacterium | reverse complement strand
CGAGCGCGCCCGTGGCGACGGCGCCGATCCCCACGAGCGAGAGCGCCAACGTCGTCTCAATCTCGGCGTCCATGACGCGACGGTGGTCGGCCCGGGTGCGGAGGGCAAGGGCTGCGACCGAAACGCAACGGAACCTCGACGGGCTCGTCGCCGCGGCGGGGTGGTTCAGCCGCCGCAGGCGCAGGCACCGCCACAGGCGCAACCACCCGCGGCGTGTGGGGCTGACTCGGACGCCGGTGCCTTGCCCGCGAGGAAGGAGAACTGCCGGCGGACGCGATCGCTGCCGCACGACGGACAGGCGAGGGCGGTGTCGACCGTGGCGGTCATCGGGCGCCGGTCCTCGAACCGATGCTCGCACGCCATGCAGAGGTAGTCGTACGCGGCCATCGCGTTTGTCAGGATACCCCGAGGCGAGGACGTCTCGGTAGCGGAGGTATCGGTGGCCGGACGTGGGGTTCTGTCATGGAGGGGGGCGATCTCTCCGGCGCCATCGATACGCATTTCGATATCGGGCGCGCCGCAGGATCTCCACCCCAACCCTCGCCCCTCGGCGCCGGCTACCTCATCCTCGTGGTCCGCGAGCTCTCCGGGCTCTCGCAAGGCCAGCTCGCCGATCGGACCGGAACCTCTCAGCCGAACCTGGCCACCCTGGAGACCGGAAACCGCATCCCCACGGTCCGAACGCTCATGCGCATCGCCGAGGCCGCCGGGTTCGAACTCGTGATCGGCCTCCGCCGCCCGGATGCGCCCACCCCGGATCCGGACGTGCTCAACGCGGAAGGCCTCGATCTGCTCGGGGCGCTCAAGCCGAACCCGCAGGACGATCTCGCGGACTTCGTGGTGCTCCGTGAGCCGAGCCCGTTCGAGGGTCCGGGCTGACCCTCTAGCCCGATTCGCGGGCCGCGCGCTTCTCCTCGTAGTGCGACGCCATCGCATCGAGCATCGACAGGTAGTTCGTGATGCCGTCGCGGGCCTGCTCGGCCTCGTCGGACAGTCCAGTCACCTGGTCGATCTGCCAGTGCGTGAACAGGACCGGCAGCACGACCTCGTCGTGGTGGATCCGGAGGTCGTAGATCCCCGCCTTCGCGATCTCGATCGCCTTCTGCTTGAACTCGGGGATGTCGAGCCCGGGCATCGCGAACCCCGTCACCTGGCGGTTGATCGCGAGCATCATCTCGGAGGGCGCGATCTCGAGCGCCGCCTTGCCGAGCTCGCGGTAGAAGACGTAGTGCAGGTTCTCGTCGGTTGCGATCCGCGCGGTGAGCTTCTCGATGATCGGATCCTTCGTGAACGTCCCGGTATTGCGGTGGGCGATGCGCGTGGCGAGCTCCTGCAGGGTCGTGTACACGACGCCGTCGAGCGGGTCGAGCGTCCGCGAGCCGCCGTCGCCGTCGGGGTAGTAGCCGCGCGAGACCTGATCCATGCGCCCGCGCTCGAGCACCACCGGGTCGAGGCCGCGCGTGACGGTCAGGTAGTCGCGCAGCACGATCGCGTGGCGGCCCTCCTCGGCCGTCCACCGGCGGACCCACTCGCCCCAGACGCCGCCCCGGCCGAAGATCTCCCACAGCGCGAGGTGGTAGTAGGGCAGGTTGTCCTCGGTGAGCAGGTTCACCTCGAGCGCGGTGCGCGAGACGATCCCGAGCGCGCTGTCGGTCTCCTCCCACGGCTCGTCGACGTAGTTGCGGCCGACCTCGTACGGGACGTATTCGTGCGGGAACCACTCGGTGGCGGCGGACAGGTGCCGTTCGAGGCCGCGGAGCATGGTCGGCTCGAGGAGCGCGAGCATCTCGGCGGGCGGGGTCGGTTTCGTACGTGCGTTCGTGACCACTCGTGCCTCCAGCGGTAAGCCTTCAGCCGAGTGGTTGGGGCTGAACGCGCGCGGCCCACGGTTTGGGGCCGCGGACCCGCCCACGGACGTGGGCGCCCAACGAGTATACGCGCTGCCTCCGTCCGGACGGGAATGTCGGCGGGTTGTGCACTGTTGAGGTGAGGCCCGCCGACCCACCCGACCCGAACGAGGAGCCATGGCCACCTGCACGATCTGCGGCGACGAGCTACATCCCGAGCGAGCCGAGAAGTACGACTCCTGCACCAAGCGCTCGTGCCGCGAGCGCGCCGCAAAGGCGCTCACGATCGCCTCGGTCGGCGTGAACAAGGCCGCCGACCAGTTCGTGGTGCTCGACGAGCGGACCGAGCGGGAGATGGCGAAGGGCCGCTTCAAGAAGGAGCCGGAGGCCTCCGCGTCGCCCCGGCGACGTCCCCGAACACCTTCGGCCGGCGCCCCCCAGCCCGTCCCGGAGTTGGTCCCTCGCTCCTCGGCCCAACCGTCGCGTCCGAGATGGAGCCAGGCGCAGGAGCGGCTGGCGCTCACCTATCGAGCCATGGGGATGACGCCCGAGCGGATCGCGGGCAAGCTCGGCGTGAGCCCGTACCTCGTCACGCAGATCCTGCTCGCCGCCTCCGGCCGCGGCAAGCGCTGACCCGGAACCAACGCGAAGCGGGCACCCGCCGTACCCTGGACCGGTGACGGTGGCTCGTGCCCTCGAGGCCGTCCTCGGCCCCGACCTCCCCATCGCGGTTCGCGCGTACGACGGGAGCCGGCTGGGGCCCGCCGACGCGCCGGCCACCCTCCTGGTCCGCTCGCCGGTGGTGTTCCGGCGTCTGATCAGCGCGCCGGGCGAGCTCGGCCTGGGTCGCGCGTACGTGTCGGGCGAGCTCGACGTCGAGGGCGACCTCTACGCGGCGCTCGCCGCGCTCCGCGACCGGATCCCCGACCTGCGGGCGATCGGCCCGCGACAGTTGGCGGAGGTGCTCCGGCTCGCGGGCTCGTCGGTGCTGCGCACCGGGTTCGGCGCGCTTCCCGTCCCGCCGGAGGAAGCGCGCCTGGGTGGCGTCCGGCACTCGAAGGAACGGGACGCGGCCGCGATCGCCCACCACTACGACGTCTCGAACGCGTTCTACCGGATCGTGCTCGGCCCCTCGATGACGTACTCGTGCGCCGTGTGGGAACGCGGGGACGTCACGCTCGAGGACGCGCAGGCTTCGAAGGACGAGCTCGTGTCCCGCAAGCTCGGCCTCCGACCGGGGATGCGGCTGCTCGACGTCGGCTGCGGCTGGGGCGGGATGGTCCTGCACGCGGCCGCGAACCACGGCGTCCGCGCGGTGGGCGTGACGCTCTCGCGGCGTCAGGCCGAGTGGGCCGAGAAGGCGGTGGCCGAGGCTGGCCTCGCCGACCGGGTCGAGATCCGCTACCAGGACTACCGCGACGTGCGCGACGGGCCGTTCGACGCGATCAGCTCGATCGGGATGTTCGAGCACGTGGGGCTGTCGCAGCTGCAGGTGTACTTCTGCGGGCTGCGGCGACTCCTCCGTCCCGGCGGGCGGCTCCTGAACCACGGGATCGCCCGGCCGCCGAACGGCGGCCGCACGCGCTTCCAGCACAACAGCTTCATCGACCGCTACGTCTTCCCCGACGGCGAGCTGCACGAGCTCGGGAGCGTCGTCTCGACGATGCAGGGCACCGGGTTCGAGGTCCGGCACGTCGAGAGCCTGCGCGAGCACTACGCGCTCACGCTTCGGGGGTGGGTGCGCAACCTCGAGGCCGGCTGGGACAACGCCGTCGCCGAGGTCGGCTCGGGCCGGGCGCGCGTCTGGCGCCTGTATATGGCTGCCTCGGCGCTCAACTTCGAGGCTGGCCGGACGCAGGTCCACCAGGTCCTGGCGGTTCGATCCGATGGCGGCCGCTCCGGGCTGCCGCTCCGTCCCAGGTTCGAGGAACGCCCGCTGCAGCGCTGACCGCACAGCGGTACCGTCGGCCGGGTCCAGTCGACGAGGGAGGGTCGATGCCCGGACCGATCGTCTTCATCAGCCACAACTCCGTGAAGGAGGGCAAGCTCGAGGGGTTCAGGGACGCGTTCGCTGCCGTCGCCGAGGCGATGGACGCCGAGAAGCCCGGGACGGTGGTGTTCCTCGCGTTCGCGGCGGACGACGGCTCCGAGGTCAGCGTCGTGCACGTTTTCCCCGACGCCGACGCCATGGGCCGGCACCTCCAGGGTGTGCAGGCACGGATGGGGACGGCCGTCGAGTTCATCCAGACCAAGGGATACGAGATCTACGGTGCGCCGAGCCAGCCGGTGCTCGAGGCGATGCGCGGGTTCGCCGACGCGGAGGGCGTTCCGCTGCACGTGCAGAGCGATCACTTCGGCGGCTACCTTCGCCCCGGTGGCTGAAAGCCCTCGGTCGGCCAGGGGGCGACGGGCTCAGGTCGCCAGGTCGCCGGCGATGAGCACATCGTCGCCCGCGACGTGGACGGCCCGGCGCTCGAGCCGGATCGCGCTCGCGACCTCCGTGATGCCGAGGTCGTTCACCGCGTCGGTCCCGCTCCCCATCACGCGCGGCGCGATCGCCACCACGAGCCGATCGGCGAGCCCCCGCGAGAGGAAGGACGTGATCACCCGTGCTCCTCCCTCCACGAGCAAGGACCGGATCCCGTCGGCGAAGAGCGCTTCGAGCGCCGCCGTCAGGTCGAGGCCCTCCGAACCGGCCGGCACCACGACGATCGAGACGCCGCGTCGACGCAGTTCCGCGCGCCGCTCCGGCGACGAGGCGCTCGTCGTCACGATCGTCGTCACACCGTCGTCCTCGAGCACGCGGGCGTGGCCCGGGATCCGTAACTGCGGATCCAGCACGACGCGGATCGGGGATGCGCCGGGCACCATCCGGACCGTGAGCCGGGGGTCGTCGGCGAGGACCGTCCCGACGCCGACGAGCACCGCGTCGCACGCGGCGCGGAGGGCGTGCGAGG
>DATEQE010000331.1:0-3522 GCA_035272825.1 Actinomycetota bacterium | reverse complement strand
TCCAAAGATCCAAAGATGCAAAGATGACTACAATCGCGTCCATGTCTCGCCCCCGCACATCGATCAAAGCGTCGCAGTTCACTGAGTCCGTCATCCGCGAGATGACGCGGCTCTCGGTCGCGCACGGCGCGATCAACCTTTCGCAGGGCTTCCCCGACTTCCCCGCGCCCGAGGAGATCAAGGAGGCGGCGCGACGGGCGATCGCCGACGACATCAACCAGTACCCGATCACGTGGGGCGCCGAACCGTTCCGAGCGGCGATCGCCAAGATGTACCGCACGCGCTACGGCATGTCATGGGTCGAGGCCGAGCGCGACGTCACCGTCACCTGCGGTTCGACAGAGGCGATGATCGCCGCGATGCTGGGCGTGCTCGACCCGGGGGACGAGGTGGTCGTGTTCGAGCCGTTCTACGAGAACTACGGACCCGACACGATCCTCGCGGGCGCCGTCCCTCGCACCGTCACGCTCTCGACGCCGGACTGGACGTTCGACGAGAGCGAACTCGCGACCGCGTTCAACGCGCGGACCCGCGGCATCGTGATCAACACGCCGAACAACCCGACCGGCAAGGTGTTCTCGCGCGGAGAGCTCGGCGTGATCGCGGAGCTGTGCCAGCGCTGGGACGTGGTCGTGTTCACCGATGAGATTTACGAGCACATCACGTACGACGGGTTCCGCCACGTGCCGCCGGGCGCCGTGCCGGGGCTCGAGGACCGGACCGTCACGATCAGCGCGCTCTCCAAGACCTACGCGGTCACCGGGTGGCGCGTCGGCTGGATCGTCGCCCCCGAGGCGCTCACGGGCGGGATCCGCTCGGTGCACGACTTCCTCACGGTGGCCGCGCCGGCGCCCCTGCAGGAGGCCGGGGTGGTCGCGCTCGGGATGCCCGAGTCGTTCTACGAGCGGCTCGCGCTCGAATACCTCGAGCGGCGCGACACGCTCCTGCGGATCCTCGAGGAGACCGGCTTCGGGTCGCACCCGACGCGCGGCGCCTACTACGTGATGGCCGACGTCTCGCACCTCGGGATGGGCGACGACGTCGAGGTCGCGAACCGGCTGACGAAGGACGTCGGTGTGGCGGTCGTGCCCGGCTCGTCGTTCTTTTCTCGCCCGGAGCTCGGGACGCATCTGGTGCGGTTCGCGTTCTGCAAGCGCGTCGAGACGCTCGAGGAGGCTGGGGCCCGGCTCCGCAAGGCGTTCGCCTAGGCCTCGACGGCTTCCCAGCCCCGGCCCGGCGCGAGCACCCCGTTCGGATCGAACGCCTGCTTCAGCCGGCGCTGCACCTCCGGCGCGGCGACGGGCGAGTCCCCCAGACCCCCGGGACCGCGGACGACCGGCGCGATCCCACCGATCGCGCGGACGCGTTCGCGGACCTGCACGAGCTCGCCGTTCGGCCACCCCAGCCCGACCCACGCGAGCCCGACGCCGGCGAGCACGCCCCACGCGTCACCGACGATCGTCGCGTCGAGCTTCGATGGGGGGACCGCGGCCTCCACGACGACGGGCATCGCCTCCCACGGCCGTTCGAGCGGGAACGGCGCGTCGTCCTCGGCGGTTGCGTCGGCGACGCGCCGGGCGTTCGACGTCTGTTCCTCGATCTCGCCGGGCCAGCCCTCGAGCCGCAGTTCGACCGTCCCCGGCGTCGCGAGGACGGCGGTCGAACCGTGCACCGCGTCCACGAGCTCCCGCGCGAGCGCGAGGTCGCCCCCGAACCGGAGCGTCCGCCGCGCGTGGGGGAGCGGTCGCACCTTGATCGCGACCTGCACGATCACGCCGATCGTCCCGAGCGAGCCGACGACCAGCTTGTGGAGGTCGTACCCCGTCACGTTCTTCACGGTCCGGGCGCCGCTGCGCACCAGCCGGCCGTCCCCCGTCACGATCTCGGCCTCCAGGACCGTGTCGCGGAGCGCGCCGACCTTCAGCCGTCGCGGGCTCGACGCGCCGCTCGCGAGCACGCCGCCGACGGTCGCGTCCGCGGGTGCGTCGCTCGGCCACTCCTGGCCGCCGTCCGCCAGGATTCGGTCGAGCTCGGCGATCCGCATCCCGGCCTCGACCACCGCGATCATCTCGGCGGGCTCGTAGGCCACCAGCCGGTCGAGCTGGGTCGTCCACAGTTCGGCGTCGACCTCGGCCGGGTTGCCCTTGTCGAGGTGCCGCCGCCCGCCGACCACGAGCAGGCGGCGTGCGGTCGCGTTCGCGTCGCGGACCGCCTCCACGATGTCGGCCCTCGACGTCGGGTGGATCAGATCCACGAGCCCTCCGGAAGGTCCGCGGTGACCGCCGCGGCGTCCGAGCCGCGCGCCATCGCGAAGTCGCCGCACCGGGCCCCGTCGGGCAGCACCTTCTGCGGGTTCATCAGGCCCTCGGCGTCGAACGCCGACCGAACGCACGCCTGTGCCGACAGGTCCTCGGCGGAGAACACGAGCGGCATGAAGTCGCGCTTCTCGAGCCCGATCCCGTGCTCGCCCGAGAGCGCCCCGCCCGCGTCGACGCACAGCCGGACGATCTCCTCGCTCGCACGCAGGACGCGTTCGAGCGTTCCGGGCACGCCTCGGTCGAAGGAGAGAAGCGGGTGCAGGTTCCCGTCGCCGGCGTGGAAGACGTTGGTGACGACCAGCTCGTGGCGCGCCGCGATCTCGTACACGCCGGTGAGCACCTCGACGAGCCTGGTGCGGGGGACGACGCAGTCGTGGAGGTGGTAGTGGGGCGCGATCGTCGCCACCGCGCCGAACGCGTTCTTGCGTCCCTTCCAGATCAGCGCGCGTTCGGCGTCGTTCTGGGCGATCCGCACGTCGCGGGTGTGGTTCGCGCGGGCCGCCGCCTCGACCGCCGCCGACTGCGCCTCGACTCCGGCCGCCGTGCCGTCGACCTCGACGATCAGGATCGCGGCCGCATCGGTCGGGTAGCCCGCGTGCGCGAAGCCCTCGGCCGCCACCACGATGCCGCGATCCATCATCTCGACGGCGGCGGGGATCACGCCGCTCGCGATGATCCCGCTCACGGTCGCCGCGCAGTCCTCGACGGTCGCGAAGTCGAACAGCATCGTCCGCACGGCGGGGGGGAGCGGCGTCAGCCGAACGCACACGGCCGACACGACCCCGAGCGTCCCCTCGCTGCCCACCATGACGGCGCGCAGGTCGTAGCCGGCCGCCTCGGGAGCCTCCGAACCCAGGCGTACGACGCCGCCGTCCGCGAGGACGACGTCGAGCGCCAGGACGTGGTTCGACGTCACGCCGTACGCGAGGCAGTGCGGGCCGCCCGCGTTCGTGCTCACGTTCCCGCCGATCGACGAGGTCTGTTGTGAGGACGGATCGGGTGCGAACGTGAACCCGTGGGGGCGGAGCGCGTTCGCGAGGTCGAGGTTCGGGACGCCGGGTTCGACCCAGGCCAGGCGGTCCTCCGGCCGGATCTCGAGGATGTTCGTCATCTTCGTCGTCACGACGACGAGCGCGTCCCCGATCGGCGTTGAGCCCCCGGCCAGCCCCGTCCCCGAACCCCGGGGGACGACGGGCAGTCCGTG
>DATEQE010000330.1:0-8648 GCA_035272825.1 Actinomycetota bacterium | reverse complement strand
GACTCGCGGACTGACCTCGTCGTCGAGTCCTACCCCCGCTGCGCGTCCTCGTTCGCGATCTTCGAAGAGGACCGGCGCACTCGAGGGGGCGACGGCGACAACCTCGAACGCGTGATCCCCCGACCCTCGCCGGTGCGCGAGGGGTTGATGGCCGAACTGCAGGACCGCCCCGCCGGACAGGCGCCGCCGAAGCTCCGGCCCCGCGCCGAGCGGCTGTACTCGTGGCTCACGCGGACCGACGACGTGGGGCCGTCGTGACCTCGGTCATCTTCGGCGTCCGGCTGGACGAGCTCGCGTCGGTCGACCAGCTTCGCGGCGTCGCGACCGGGTTCCTCGACGGTGACCGCGTGTTCCGGATCTTCACGCCGAATCCCGAGATCCTCCTGCGCGCGCGCGACGACGCCGAGTACGCGGACCTCCTGCGGTCGGCCGACCTCGCGCTCCCCGACGGGACGGGCGTCGCGATCGTGGAGGCGCTGCGGAGCGGCCGCTCGGTCCGGCGGTGGCCCGGGGTGGAGATCGCGGGGATGTTGCTGCGCCTGGCCGCCGAGCGCGGCGAGACCGTGGCGTTCGTCGGCGGCTCGCCCGACGTCGCCGAACGCGCGGCCGCGCGATGGCGCGCCCTCCCGGGGCTGAAGGTCGTGGTCGCCGGCGCCGGCGTCGCGGTCGACGAGGACGGCATCGCCCGCTCCATGGCTCGCGAGGACGAGACCGTCGAAGTGGTCCGTTCGACCGCGCCCACGATCGTCCTCGTCGGGCTCGGCGCGCCCAAGCAGGAGCGGTGGATCGAGCGCCACGCGGACGCGTTCCCGTCGGTCCGCATCATGATCGGCGTCGGTGGCGCGTTCGACATCTGGGCGGGCTCCAAGCGACGCGCGCCCCGCGCGTTCCGAACGCTCGGGCTCGAATGGCTATGGCGGCTAGCCCTCGAGCCCCGACGGCTCCCCCGGACCCTGCGGGCGACCGTCGTCTTCCCGGTCCTCGCCATGTTCGATCGGGCCGGCTGAGTGCGGGTCCTGTTCCTGACGCCGCGCCAGCTGGGCGAGCCCCGCAGCGGCGGGACGATCAAGTCGGCGGCGGTGCTGTCGTACCTGGAGGCCCGGCACGAGGTCGAGGTCGCGTGCTTCCGCGGTCACGACGAGCAACCGTGGACGCGCGAGGGCGGCGTGATCTCGGTTCCCTTGGAACGCGGCCGATCCGTCCGACACCTCCTGTCGAGCTACGCCGGGGGCGTGCCGCTCAGCATCGAGCGGAACCGGAGCCCGAGGATGGCCGAGCGCGTCGCCCGGCTCCTCGAGCCCGGCGAGCACGACGCCGCCTTCGTGGACGGCTGGCTGATGGCGCAGTACGTGCCCGAGGGGTTCGCGGGCATCCGCCTGCTCCACCAGCACAACGCGGAGCACGTGATGTGGCGTCGGCACGCCGAGCTCGAGACCAACCCGGTCCGCAGGCCGTTGGTCCGGCTGGAGGCCCGGCGGGTCCGGCGGTACGAGGCCGGTCTGCTCGCGCGGTTCGACGTGGTGTTCGCGGTGTCCGAACGCGACCGGGCCACCCTCGCCGCCCTCCTCCCCACCGGCCCCGAGATCGCCCTGCTCCCGAACGTCGCCGACCCCGCCCTGCTCGAGCGCCCCGAGCTCGCCCCACCACCCGATCCCGTGCTGCTCTTCCTCGCCACACTCTCGTGGCCACCCAACGCCGAGGGGCTCTCGCGGTTCCTCGGCGACGACTTCCCGGGACTGCTCGAGCGCGTGCCGGACGCAAGGCTCGTCGTGGCCGGGTCGGGGGCGCCCGAACGCCTCGTCCGGCAGGTCCACGAGAGCCGCGGCGCCGAGTTCGCGGGCCCGGTCGACGACGACGAGGTCCTCTACACGCGGGCGCGGTGCTTCGTCGACGCCGGCGTCGGCGGTTCGGGCACGAAGGTGAAGGTGCTGAACGCGCTCGCGCGAGGCCTACCGGTCGTGACGCGCCCCGACGGCGCCGCGGGTCTCGAGGTGTCCTCGGGCGAGCACCTGCTCGTCGGCGACGACCGCGAGGGGATGGTCGCCTCGCTCGAGTTCGTGATCCAGGAGGACGCCGCCTGGACGACCCTCAGCCGCAACGGCCGGGACCTCGTCCGCCGCCGGTACGTGCCCGAGGTCGCGTTCGGCGCCTTGGATGACGCGCTGGCCCGGCGTTCGTAGGTCGACCTACGGTGCGGGCGTCCCCCTCAGGGCGGCGCGGAGCTCGGCCACCGCGGTCAGCACGGTCGTGGCCGAGCGCCGACCCGCATCTGGTCGAGGAGCTCGTTCGCCACCACATCGATGCGACGCCGGCGCGCGAGCTCCTCGCGCGCGATCAGCTCGTGCGTGGTGTCGTCGGCGGTCACGTGGCGTCCTCCCGGGGATCGGGTCGAGCAACCCTATCGAGCCCCTCGAGGGCTAGTTCGGGCACTCCACGGGCTCGTCGGTGTTCGGCGGCGGGATCTGGTAGCGCCCGCTCACGACGACCGTGACGTCCTGCCCCCTCGGCAGCGTTCCGTGCGGCGCCGGGACGAGCTCCAGGTTGTCGAAATACGTCCCGACGACCTTGGCCATCGGCTCCGCGCCCGGGGCGTACAGGATCATCGCCCCCTTGGTCGGCGGCTGGATCTCGGTGAGATCGACGACGCCGGGCGCGGTGTTGAACCCTCCCTGGGTCAGGATGTCGAACACGTCCGTCGCGACCGGGCTCCCGTCGCGGTCGAGGACCGAGACCACGATGTTGGCCGGCGAGGGGGGCGTCTGCGAGAGCTCCTGACCGAGGTCGCCCAGCGGCTTGCCCTCGCGGACCCGGCGCAGCAGCTCGTCGGCCTCGGGCTGGACCGCCCGGACGATCGAGACGAACGTGCCGTTCGAGTCGTAGATCCCCTCGGGGACGGTGGGGAGCGCGCGGAAATCCGCGTTCTCCGTGCCGACGTCCCTGAGGAGCCCCGCGAGGTACACGAGCTCGGCGGGGTTGAGTCCCTCGTCCACGACGAGGTTGCCCAGCAGTTGAGGGATGAGATCCTGCAGCTTGAGGAGCTCGCCCGGCTGGAGCACCTTCGCGATCACCGCGCGCAGGAACTGCTGCTGCCGGCTGATCCGCGCGAAGTCCGGCACGGTGTCGCACGGCTGGTGGCGCGTCCGGACGTACGCGAGCGCGGTTGGCCCGTCGAAGTGCTGGCAGCCGGCGGGGATGTCGAGCAGCGTCAGCGGGTCCTTCATCGGATATGGCACGCACATGTCGACGCCGCCGAGCGCGTCGACGACCCGTTGGAACCCCAGCAGGTTGACGTACAGGACGTGGTGGATCTGCATCCCGCTGATGCTCCGGATCGTCCGGGCCACACGCTGCGGCCCGCCGCCGTTCACGCCGCCTTCGAACGCGGAGTTGATCTTGCCCTCCCCCATCCCCGGGATGTCGACCCAAAGGTCTCGCGGGAACGACACGAAGACGACCTCCCGCCGGTCGGGCCGTGTGTGCACGAGGATGATCGTGTCCGAACGGTTCTCGCCGCCGATGTGCGCGTCGGTGCCGAACGCGATCAGCTCCTCGGGCGTCAGGCCCTTGCGGGAGTCGCTGCCGAGCAGCAGGTAGTTGCACGCGCGCTCGTCGCACTTGCCGGCGATCTCCTGCGTGCCGGTGGACCCCGTGGGCGAGGGGAGGTCCGGGATCGTCGGGATCGACGCGCTCGCCCAGAAGTACGTGCCCATGAGGATCGCGGCGACCACCGTGATGAACGCGGAGATGGTCGCCGTGCCGGCCAGGAAGACCCGTCGCACGTGCGGATGCGGGTGCGCGCCGGAGCGCTCGGGGCCTGGGGCGTCGTCCGTCGGCGTCGTCGGGTCCTTCGTCGGGGTCATAGGCTGGCTTCGGGAACGGCGCCGTTCCCGTGGCAAGCAGAGCGTACCCGTAGGCTCGGAACGAAAGCGGGGCAGGCCGTGACGTTCGTGTGGAGACCCTCGCCCGAGGTCGTGGAGCGGGCGAACGTCACTCGGCTGATGCGCGCCCACGGCATCGCCACCGAGCAGGAGCTGATCGACCGGTCGACCTCGGACGTCGAGTGGTTCTGGGACGCCGCGATCCGCGACCTCGGGCTCGAGTTCTTCGAGCCCTACGGGTCGATCCTCGACACCTCCCGCGGGATCGAGTGGTCGACCTGGTTCGGCGGGGGGTCGGTGAACCTCGCGCACAACTGCGTCGACCGCTGGGCCGAACGCACCCCCGACGCCACCGCGATCATGTGGGAGGGCGAGGAGGGAACCACCCGCCGCCTCTCGTATCGGGAGCTCCGAGAGGCCTCGGACCGGCTCGCGAACGGTCTTGCCGCGCTCGGCGTGCGGGCGCTCGACGCGGTCGGGATCTTCCTGCCGCCCACGCCGGAGGCGGTGGTGGCCGTGATGGCGTGTTCGAAGCTCGGCGTGGTGTGGCTGCCGCTGTTCTCGGGGTTCGGCGCCGACGCGATCGCGAGGCGGCTGGAGGACGCCGAGGCGACCGTGCTGATCACGGCCGACGGTTTCCCGCGGCGCGGCAAAGCCGTGCCGATGAAGGAGATCGCGGACGAGGCGGTGGCTGTGGCCCGCTCGGTTCGGCATGTCGTCGTCGTCGATCGCCTGGGCCGCCCAGACCGTCCGTGGGATGTCGCGCGCGACCTCCTGTGGGACGACCTGCTCGCGTCGAACGGGGATCGGTTCCAGACCGCCCACCTGGATCCCGAGCACCCGCTGTTCATCGCGTACACGAGCGGGACGACCGGCAGGCCGAAGGGCGCGGTCCACGTCCACGGCGGGTTCCTGGTCAAGATCGCCGAGGAGGTCGCGTACCAAACCGACGTGCAGCCGGGCGATCTCCTGTTCTGGTTCGCGGACCTCGGCTGGATCATGGGGCCGTGGGAGATCGTCGGAGCCACCGCACTCGGTGCGACGGTGTTCCTGTACGACGGTGCCCCCAACCACCCCGGGCCCGACCGGCTCTGGTCGATGGTCGAGCGGCACCGCATCACGCACCTCGGGGTCTCGCCCACCCTCGTACGCGCCCTGATCCCCTCCGGCGAGGACCCGGTGCGTTCCCACGACCGGTCGTCGTTGCGGATCCTCGCGTCGACCGGCGAACCCTGGAACCCCGAGCCCTACCGGTGGTTCTTCGAGGAGGTCGGCGAGGGCCGGCTGCCGATCATCAACCTGTCGGGCGGGACCGAGGTCGGCGCCTGCTTCCTATCGCCCCACCCGATCAGCCCGCTCGAACCCTGCTCGCTGCGCGGCCCGGCCCTCGGGATGGACATCGCGGTCTTCCGACCCGACGGGACCGTAGCGGCCCCGGGCGAGGTCGGCGAGCTCGTCTGCCGGAAACCGTGGCCGAGCATGACCCGGGGCCTGCGCGGCGATCCCGAACGCTACCTGGACGCGTATTGGCGCCGGTTCCCCGGGGTCTGGTGCCACGGCGACTGGGCGAGTGTCGAAGAGAACGGCCAGTGGTTCCTCCACGGTCGCAGCGACGACACAATGAACATCGCGGGCAAGCGCCTCGGCCCGGCCGAGGTCGAGAGCATCCTGACGCTTCACCCCGCGGTGACCGAATCCGCCGCGATCGGCGTCCCCGACGAGGTCAAGGGCGAGGCGATCTGGTGCTTCGTGGTCGCGAACGGTGAGGTGTCGGACGGTCTCGCGGACGAGCTCTCGGCGCTCGTGGCCGAGCATCTGGGCAAGGCGTTCCGGCCGGCGCGCGTGCTCGTGGTCCCCGAGCTCCCGCGGACGCGTTCGGCGAAGATCCTGCGGCGGGCGATCCGCGCGACCGTCGTGGGCGACGATCCGGGCGACCTTTCGAGCCTGGAGAACCCCTCGTCGCTGGCGTCGATCCGCGCCGCCCTGGGCTGACTCGACGTGAGGATGTGGCGATGACCCCGAGGCGGTCGGGATAGGCTTCTGCCGATGACCGTTGCGCGCGACCAAGAACTGTCCGTCCTCGCCGTCGGGGTCGACCCGGGTGCGCTCGAGGGGTGCACGCTCGAACGGGCCGAGGACCTACTCGGGGCACTCGCGAACCTTGCCGACGGCGGCATCGACGTGGTGGTGACCTCGCTCGACCTGCCCGACGCGACGGGCACCGACGTGATCGTCTCCCTGCGCGAGCGGGCGCCCGAGGTCCCGGTCATCGTCGTCGGCGACGCCCTCGCCGAGCCGATGGATGCGTTCGGGGCCGGCGCGAGCGACGTGGTGCCCCCGGACGCCGCTGCCGACCTGGTCGCCCGTGCCGTCCGCTACGCCGCCACCCTGCGGAAGGTCGAGGCGGGGCTGCGCCGGCTCCAGGCGTTCGACGAGCTCACCGGGCTGCTGAACGCTCGTGGGTTCGACCTGCTCGCGAACCACCACTTCCGGCTGGCCGACCGGTCCAAGCATCGCGTGCTGATCGTGTTCCTCCGCGTGGACGAGGGCGGCGAGACACCGGGCGAGGCGGCGGTCGCCGACGCCGCCACGGTGATCAGCTCGGCCGTCCGGGTCTCCGATGTCGTGGCCCGGGTGGGCTCGGGGGCCTTCTGCGTGCTCCTCCCGGGCGCCGAGCCGGGTTCGGAGCCGATCGTGTTGGAGCGGATCATCGAGGCCGTCGCGTCCCACAACGCCGGCACCGGGCACGAGACCGGGCCCTCCCTGTCGATCGGGGCTGCGTCGTACGAGCCGGAGCATCCGGTCCCGCTCGAGGAGCTGATCGCCGAGGCCGACCGCCGCATGCGGCGTCCCTCGGACGCGCCGGGCTCCTCTGGGCCGCCGGACACATGAGAACTTCCGGGCCCGACCGGGCGCAACGATCCGAGCACGACCGTGCTGCGAATGCCCGACGAGGAACGGACGGCACGCAGCGGTGGCTCCCTCTTCGCTCCTCGAGGCGCTCGGTGCCCGCGCGTCGCGGGAGGAGGTTGCCGTGACGGACGACCTCGCCGAGGCCCGAGACCGGGATCTCGTTCAGCGGATCCGCCGGGGGGACGGGGAAGCGTTCCGAGGGCTGTTCGGGCGCTACTCGCCGAGCGCGATGTCGCTCGCGCGCCGCGTCGTGCGACAACCGTTCCTCGCGGAGGAGATCGTGCAGGAAGCGTTCTTGGCGGTGTGGCGGAACCCGGGCGGGTACGACCCGCAGCGCGGGTCGGTCCGCGCGTGGTTGATGGGCATGGTCCATCACCGCGCCGTCGACGCCGTGCGCCGCGAGGAGTCCCAACGCCGGCGCACCGAGGAGTCGCTGCTCTCGGATCCCGTGATCCAGCCCGACCCGGCCGAGGACGTCGTCGACGAGATCGGGCTCCTGGAGGAACGCCGGGCGGTCCGCGCCGCGCTGGAAGGTCTGCCCGACGAACAGCGTCAGGTGATCGAGCTCATGTACTTCGATGGCCTGTCGCAGTCGAAGATCTCGGACAAGTTCGGGCTCCCACTCGGGACCGTGAAGTCCCGGACCCTGCTCGGGATGAAACGTCTGCGCGCCGCGATCGGGGGGCTGCCGCGATGATGCGCAGCCACGAGAGGATCGAGGAGCTCATCGCGATCCGCTCGATCGGCGGGCTCGATCCGCAGGAGCAGGCCGAGCTCGATCGCCTGATGGAGTCGCACGGCCCCGACTGCGAGGAGTGCCGCCGCCTCGAGGTCGAGTACGGTGAGGTCGCGGGCCGGCTGGCCTTCGCGCTCGACCCGGTCCCCCTGCGCGCGGACTTTGCCGAGGAGACGATCGGTCTCGCGCTCGGCGAGGCACCCGCGTCCCAACCGGGCCGTGCCGGAGGCCGGTGGCGCCCGCTCGTCGCCGTGGCGGCGGCCCTGGTGCTGTTCGTCGGCGGTGCGGTCGTGGGCGCGGCCGTGTTCGGTGGTGGTGCCGAAGTGCCCGGGCAGGCGACGGTGCTCGCCCTCGAGCCGCAGGACCCGAGCCTCACGGGGACCGTCACCGCGGCGTTCACGCCGGGCGAACCCGGGATCTACCTGCAGGGCTCAGGGCTCGAGCCGCTCCCGCAGGACCACGTCTACGAGCTCTGGGTGATCGAGGGCGAGACGCCCGCCGCAGCGATCTGCGTTCGACCGGGCGACGACGGATCGGTGTTCGGGTTCGCCGACAACGAGGTGACCGGCTCCGAGGTGTTGGCGGTGACGGTCGAGCCGTCCTCATGCTCGGACGCCCCGACGACGCCTCCGATCTGGGCGGCGCCCGTCACGACCGCCTGACCGTTCAGAACCCCGCCGCAGGCGACGTCACGCCGCCCTTGTCGGGCGGACGTACACGAACCAGTACACGAGCCCGACGAGCAGCGCGCTTCCCCGATGACGTTGCCGATCGTCGCCGCGACCAGATTGTTCATCAGTCCCACGCCTTCGAGGTCGACAGCTCGGCACCCGGGAGGTGCGCCGCCTCCACCACGTCGGCGTGGCCTCGTAGCGCGAGCCCAGCCACCCGACGGTCTCGGCCGGCCGGCGCTCAGACCTCAGATCGTTCATGGCCCACCTCCACCTCGAGTCTGAGAACACCACCATCGCTTCGGGCATGGACCCCTGGACCCTATTCTCAGGGTCCGTTCGTCGGGAATCAGAAGCCCAGACAGGAGGATCGCGCTCTCACTCCGACCTCCGACTACTGGACGACCAGCGCCGTCACCATCCCGTACATCCCGTGTGGTCCTTCGACGT
>DATEQE010000329.1:0-3405 GCA_035272825.1 Actinomycetota bacterium | reverse complement strand
GCTCGCGTTCGTACTCGCGCTCGCCGCGTGCGCCCAGGAACCGGTCGGCCCCGCGGCGCCGATCGCGCCCGCGCAGCTCGCGCCCGGTCCTGCCCTCGAGGCCTCGGCCGCGCGGCAGGCGGTCGTCGAGTTCGTCGAGGCGTACCGCGAATCGCCCGATCAGGGGATCGGCCGGTTGAGGCAGATCGTGGTCGGCCCCGACCTCCAGTCGTGGGTTCGGTGGCTCGACGTCCAGCATCGCGAGTTCGACGGGACGATCGAATCCGCGGCGGACGTGCGCGACGTCGAGTTCATCGGGGCCGTGACGGCCCGGCGCATCCCCCTCGCCTCGGTCGGGCTGTCCGCCTCGGTCCTGTTCCGGTTCGATCCGCCCGACGATGACCCGATCGATCTCGTCCGGGTCCTGGACGGGCCCGTCACGCTGATCCGAACGGCTGCCGGCACCTACCGCGTCGAGGACCTGCTGCGCAACGGCGTCCCGATGTCCGACAGCATCCAACCCTTCCGGCACCAGGTGCGAACGGAGGGCGGCGTGATGGTGCATCTCGATTCGCTCTTCATGTTCCCGCCCAAGTGGCAGTTCAACGTGGTGATCGAGAACACCAACCCGCACGACGTCTCGCTCGACCCGGACGGCGCCGCCCTGTTCGTCGACCGCGGCGACGGGTTCGAACGCGTCGAAGGCGTCCTCACGGCGTCGCTCGGCACCGTACTGGCGGGCGAGACCGTCGAGGGGCTCATGGTCTTCCAGGCGCAGCGGTCCGCGGACGGGCGCGTGCTCTCACTCGTCTACGGGAGCGGACCGAGGGCGCTGCGGTTCGAGTTCCCGTTGCAGGACCTCGTCACCGCGGTTCCTCCTCCGGCTCCCACAGACGCGGGGACGGCGGAGACCGCTCCCAGCTAGCGCCCTCGCCGGCGAGCCACTCGTCGACGCCCCGGTTCGCGAGTGCGTCCGCCTCCACGTTGCGTTCGCGCCGGACGTGCTCGAACCGCACCTCCTCGAACTCCTTGATCAGCGAGCGCGCCTCATGGTGGAGCCGCTGGAGGGTCGGATGCTTCACCTTCCATCGACCGGCGAGCTGTTCGATGAGCAGCCGGCTGTCCGAGCGCAGGAGCACGTGAGTCGCACCGAGCGCGCTCGCGCGTTCGAGCCCGCGGATCGCGGCCGTGTACTCGGCGACGTTGTTGGTCGCGAGGCCGATCCCCTCGGCGACCTCGGCGACGACCTCGCCGTCCTCGTCGGTGATCTCCACACCGATCCCGGCCGGCCCTGGGTTGCCGCGGGCCGCGCCGTCGCAGTGCAGGATCAGACGAGGACGACGATCCGACGGCAGTACTCACACCTCTTCACGCCCTCGGTGCGCTTCAGGCGCTCGAGCTCGACGGCCGACAGCTTCTCGTGGCAGGCCTGGCACACCCCGTCCACGATCGCGGCGGCGCCGACGCCGTGCTTCTGTTCGCGAAGATCGTCGTAGAGCTCGAGCAGCTCCTCGTCGAACGCCGGGACGAGCGACCCGCGTTCGGATCGCTTGGCGGCGAGGTCGGCCGAGATCTGGTCGAGCTCGCGGACCGCGTCGCCGCCGACCTCCTCGACGCGCGCTCGGGCGGCCTCGGCCTCCGTCTGCGCCTGCGCGGCGCGGGCCTCGACGTCCTCCTTGCGGACCATCTGCTCGAGCAGTTCGTCCTCGGCGCGCGAGCGACGCTCCTTCAGGCTCGCGATCTCGTGCTGCAGCGCCTCGAGCTCCCTCGCGTTGGCGATCGAGCCGTCATACATGCGCTTCTCCTCCGCGTGGAGCTTGTCGCTCATCGAGGCGATCTCGTGCTCGAGGCGGGTCGACTCGCTCGAGATCGAGTCCGACGCCAACCGGAGCTCGCCGAGGCGGGCGTCGGCCTCCTCCATCTCCTTGCGAAGCGACGAGAGCTCCTCGCCGGCCTCGAGCTGTTCGCGGCGGTGTTCCAGGCGATCGATCGCCGTGTCGAGGCCTTGCAGCTCGAGGATCCGGTCCAGTCCGCGCATCTGAGCGCCAGGGTAGCCGATGCCGAGCCCTACACGAGCGTGAGCTGGTCCCCTGCGCGGCCTCGCGATCGCCGCGGGACCTTCGCGAAAGCGAGCGGGCGGGGCCGGCGCCGGCCGCACGCCGCCCAGAGATCCGATCAGGTCGGAGACACGCCGGCCGAGCGCGTCGGTGAGCGCGGCGATGATCCCCGGCATCAGCCGGTAGCGACCCGGCGTGATCAACGACGTGACAACCGAGTACGACGTGCCGCTCCAGGTGGTCCGCGGGTTCAGCTCGATCAGCTACCTCTTCGGGCCGCCCAGGTCATCGCCGGAACCGACATCGACCGCAACGTCGAGAAAGACCTGCGCGACTTCGCTGGCGACGACGTCGATATCACGTTCGAGCGGACGGCCATCACCTCCGAGATGATCGAGGAGTGGAACCTGCCGACCAAGCCCTCGACCAAGCATCGGGACTCCCCCAACACGGTCGAGCTTGAGGCCCTGCCCCCGGACGACCTCAGGAACCTCGTGCGGGAGATCATTGAGCAGCACACCGACGACCGCCGAATCCGGGTGCTCGAAGCATGCCGACCAGCACCGCTCGAAGGGTCCGCTCCTCCTCACAGTCGATCAGAAGGTCGGCTGAGGACCTTCGGATGGCGGGCGATGGGCAGGCGCGGCGAGGCGTCTCCGTTTGGCCAGTGACCTCTGCCTTTGCCGAATCGCCAACCGCATAAGGTCGGGGGCCTCCGTCCGCTCGCAGAGGGCTCGACCACTATCCGGGTAACTCCATGTTCCCTGAATCGCCATGTTTCGGCCACGAGCGCTTCACCGGGGGCCGATACCTTCAGAACATGAGTCCGTCGCGGGCTCTCGCCGACTGCCCCGTGTGTGGAGGCTCATTCGAAGCTGTGGGGCCGAGTGGGGTGCTGGTTCACCTGCTCGCGTTTCACCCACACTCGGCGGAAGCACGATGGGTTATCGAACAGATGGCGGGTTCGGATTCCGTCTGGCACGGTAGGTCAGCCAGAATCAGACATCTGAGAATCGCCTAGCAGCCGGAGGCAGCCGGAATCTAGCGCTGGGTGCTACCGGTCGTCCTCTCGCAGCATGCCGACGAGCACCGCCCGCAGCGTCCGGTCCTCTTCGCAGTCGATCAGCAGTTCGCCGAAGGCGCGGGTCTTGGGATTCCCCCAGTACGAGCCGATCGCGTCGACTCGCTCGAAGTCCGGGAGCATGAGGACGTGGAGCAGTTCGGCGTCGCCTTGGCCGGTCCGAGCGCCACTAGGCGGTCCCGGAGCCGGCGCTCTGACTCATCGGGACGCATAGCCGGAGCCTAGCCGCTTCCTACGCGAGGCTCCGTCGCGTGGTTGTGGTCATCGATGCCGTGCAGTGCGTGATCC
>DATEQE010000328.1:0-2413 GCA_035272825.1 Actinomycetota bacterium | reverse complement strand
GACAGCGTGTGGATGTCCGATCACCTTTTCGCGTCGCTGCGTCGTTACGGCGGCGGGGACGAGCGGTACGGGTCGCTCGAACCGCTCTCGACGCTCGCGGCGCTCGCGGCGCTGACCGAACGGGTGCGGCTGGGAACGCTGGTGCTGTCGGCGGGGTTCCGCCACCCCGCGATCGTCGCGAAGACGGTCACGGCGATCGACCGCCTATCGGACGGCCGCGTCGAGCTGGGGATCGGGGCCGGATGGTTCGCCGACGAGTACCGGGCGTTCGGCTACGGGTTCGGATCGGTCGGGGAGCGGTTCGCGGTGCTCGAGGAGACCGTGGGCTACCTCGATGCGCTCTTCGGGGACGAGCCGGCGTCGTTCGAGGGGAAGCGGTTCGCGCTCCGTGGGGCGTACAACCACCCCCGCCCGGTGCAGGAACCGCGGCCGCCGCTGCTCGTCGGCGGCAAGGGTGGTCCTCGGCTGCTGCGGCTCGCCGCGCGGTTCGCCGACGGTTGGAACACGGTCTGGCGGTGGACGCCCGAGGCGTACGGGGAGCGGGTGGCCGCCGCGCGCGAAGCGTGCGAGCGCGAGGGCCGCGATCCCGCGACGCTCCGGCTGTCCCTCGGCCTGTCCACGGTCGTCGGCGAGGACGAGGCGGACCTCGTCCGTCGATACGAGTTGATGCGGGAACGGCTGCCGCCGGGCGCCGGCGACGCGGTGCCGCTCGAGGAGCTGCGACGGGACGGGCTGGTCGGCACCCCCGCCGACGTGCTCGAACGCCTCGAGCTGTTCGCCGCGCTCGGCGTGGGCGAGCTCGTGGTGGGTCCCGCGCCGGTCTGGTTCGCGCTGCCGGATCGCTCGATGCTCGACCTGCTGGCCGAACGCGTGCTCCCGGCCGCACGCGCGCTCTGATGGAACCCCTGGAGGCGGCGATGGAGGTGCTCAGGGAGGAGGGGGTCCCCCTCCACTGGACGAAGATCCAGGATCTCGCGCTCCGCCGCGGGTACCTCGACCCCTTCGAGACCCCCGACGTCCGCAAGGCGCTGCTCGTCGCGCTCGCCGACGGCGTACGATCGGGCATGCTCGAGAAGCAGGGCACCGGCGTGTACGCGGCGGCCCTGCCCGACCGATGAGCTCGACGACGCTCGCACTCGCCGCGTCGCCCTCGGGGGTGCGATCGAGGGTCGCGTGGCGGGTGCTGCTCGCGTTCGCCGGGAGCTGGCTCGTCGCCGCGCTCGCGCAAATCGAGATCCGGCTGCCTTTCACGCCCGTGCCGATCACCGGCCAGACGCTCGGCGTCCTGCTCGTCGGCGCGGGGCTCGGGGCGGGGCTGGGCGCGGTGTCGATCGCCCTGTA
Organism: Actinomycetota bacterium; assembly: GCA_035272825.1. Classification (GTDB taxonomy): domain Bacteria; phylum Actinomycetota; class UBA4738; order UBA4738; family HRBIN12; genus DASSJM01. Next base: position 1,072 of record DATEQE010000328.1, on the reverse strand, counting down.
CCTGCTGCAGGGGGCGATCGGGTTGCCGTTCTTCTCCGGAGGCGGTTCGGGCACGGACCTCCTCGCCCTGTCTTCGGTCACCGGGGGCTACCTGTGGGGCTTCGTCCTGTCGGCCGCCGTGGTCGGCGCGCTCGCCGGCCGCAGGTGGGATCGCTCGGTCCGGAGCTCGATCGGGGAGATGTTCCTCGGCGAGGTGGTCCTGTACGCGGTCGCGATCCCGTGGCTGATGCAGGCGCTCGATGTCTCGTTGGGACGGGCGCTCGAGCTCGGCCTCGCGCCGTTCGTCGTGGGGGACACGCTCAAGCTGCTCGCGGCAGCCGGGCTCCTGCCGCTGGCGTGGCGCACGCTGCGCCGGAAGACCTGATCAGCGCCGGTACGCAATCCTCGAGAACCGTTCGAGCTTCTCGAACCGGTGCTCCGCCTCGATCATCCGGACCGTGCCCGACCGGTTGCGCATGACCATCGAGAACGTGGTCGCGCCGTCGGGCCAGTATTTGACGCCGCGCAGCAGCGACCCGTCGGTGATCCCGGTGGCCGCGAAGAACACGTCCTGCCCGGCGACGAGGTCGTCGGTCGTGAGGACGCGTTCGATGTCGTACCCCGTGTCGAGCAGCCGTAGCCGCTCGTCGTCGTCGCGTGGGAACAGGCGCCCCTGGATCGCCCCGCCGAGGCACTTCAACGCCGCCGCGGCGACGACGCCCTCGGGCGTCCCGCCGATCCCGAGCAGGAGATCGAGCCCCGAACTGCGGGTGGTGGCAGCCGCGATCGCGCCGGCGACGTCGCCGTCGGTGATCAGGTGGACGCGCGCGCCGACCTCGCGGACGCGGGCGATCATCTCGGCGTGGCGTTCACGGTCCAAGATGACGACGCCGACCTCCTCGGGCCGGATGCCCTTGGCCTTGGCGACCAGGCGAACGTTCTCCTCGGGCGAGGCGGTGATGTCGATCGCGTCCGCGGCCTCCGGGCCGGTCGCGACCTTCTCCATGTAGACGGCCGCGCCGGGGAAGAACATCGAACCGCGTTCGGCCAGCGCGATCACCGAGAGCGCGTTCGGCTGTCCGACGGCGGTCAG
>DATEQE010000327.1:0-2799 GCA_035272825.1 Actinomycetota bacterium | reverse complement strand
TCTACGACACGGGCGGGGTGGATTGGGTGTCCGCCTTCATCGGATTGGTTGGTGCGGTGATATCGGTCGCTGGTCTGTACCTCGTCTCCCGGAGGAACGGGACACGCGGAACGCGTCACTCGACATCCTGAGCCGATGCCGTGATCGCCCAAAGCGCACCACCCCAAGGCGATCCAGGCCCGTCTCGGTCACGCGAGCATCACGACAACTCTCAACCTCTGCGGGCACCTGTTCCCGTCGCTCGACGTCGAGCCGGGCGAACGCCTCGATGATGTTCGTGCTGACGCTCGTGCGGCACGTTTGCGGCACGCGGACGACCGCGAGGTCGTCCCGATCGAGGCTGCGAAGCGCTGATCAGCGGTTGCCCGTGGGCGCGGCAGGTTTTGAACCTGCGACCTCTCGCGTGTGAGGCGAGCGCTCTCCCGCTGAGCTACGCGCCCGGGCTGCGAAGCCTAGCAGCCGCAGGCCCGACCTCCGGCGCCGCTCGCGCGTCCGATGGGTCCGGGAAAGGAGACGGCGGCGCGTGCCCGCGTCGCGCCGCCGTCCATCGGCCGAGCCCGTAGCTCGGACGTCCAGGGCGCACTATGCACATGCCCGTCGCCCCGGCGCAAGCCCCAATATGGAGCAACCTCCGTAGGCCACCCGGCCGTACCCGAGGGGCTCGCCGGTCTCCGTCTGATCAGGCGAACGTTCGGCCCGACGGCTCGGGCCGAGGCGCCATCGGGCCGTCGTCGATCCCGCCGGGGACGAACGCGTCCGCGTGCACGGTCAGCCCGTAGATGATCAGGACATCGACGGCGATCAGCAGCACCCCGCCCAGCGGATGGGCCTCGATCGAGAAGAACGTGGCGATCGCGGAGATCGACGCGACGACGATGCCGAGCGTCCGTCCGGCCGTCGCGCGCCCGATGATCATGTAGGCGGCCGAGATCTGCAGGATCCCCAGGATCAGCGACGCCCAGCCCCAGACCTGGAGGTTCGAGTAGAGGAGGCTGGCCCCGTTGAAGTACTCCTTCTTGAAGATCGCCCCCAGACCCTCGATCCCATGGAAGAACCCCGCGATCGTGAACAGCACGGCCGCGAACGTCACGACCCCCGGCGCCTTCGGTTTCCGGCTCGACATCAGCGCTTCCCTCAGCTCCGAGGCGCGGGTTGTACCACGGCGCATCGGTACGAGGCTTGCTGGGTCTTGACAGGTGACCATTTAGTCACCTATCGTCTGGAGCCGTGACCGACGACGGCCGGGTGTTCAAGGCGCTGGCCGACCCCACGCGACGGTTCCTGCTCGACCGGCTCTTCGAACGTGACGGCCGCACGCTCTCGGAGCTCGAGTCCGAGCTGGACATGACGCGGTTCGGGGTCATGAAGCATCTCCGTGTCCTCGAGGACGCGGGCCTCGTGGTCACCCGCCGATCGGGCAGGGAGAAGCTGCACTTCCTCAACCCGGTGCCGATCCGGCTGATCCACGACCGGTGGATCGATAAGTACCGGGAGCGCCAGGTGTCGGCGCTCGCGGAGCTCAAGACCGAGCTGGAGGAGGAGATGGCATGACGACCGGAACGGAGACGGCCGTGACCACCCAGGTCTACCGCGTCTACATCAAGGCGACGCCCGAGGCGATCTGGGATGCGATCACGAAGCCGGAGTGGAGCGAGCGCTACGGGTACGGCGGGCGGGTCGAGTACGACCTGCGTCCGGGTGGCCCCTACCGCGTGTTCGCGAGCGACGAGATGAAGCGGGCGCGCGCCGAGATGGGAGGTGCCCCGACACCCGACGTCATCGTCGACGGCGAGGTCGTCGAGTCGGACCCGCCGCGGAAGCTGGTCCAGACCTGGCGCATGCTCATGGACCCGGAGACCGAGGCGGAGGGATTCACGCGCCTTACGTACGAGATCGCCGAGACCGGTCCCGGCGTCAGCAAGCTCACGGTGACCCACGATCTCGAAGGCGCCCCGCGTCTCGCGCTGTTCGTCGGCGGTGGGATGGAGAGCGACGGCGCCGGTGGCGGGTGGAGCGAGGTCTTCAGCGACCTCAAGTCGCTGCTCGAGACCGGCCGAGGGATGCGAGAGTAGGCGGTCGGGCGGGGGCCCCCGCGGGCCACGGGTCGGCGGGGTCCCCACCACCGTTCCGAGCTCACAGCGTGATCGTGCCGTCGTCGTTCACGGTCCAGCCCGGGTTGTGCGCGACCTCCCAAGGGTGACCGTCGGGATCCACGAAGACGCCCGAGTAGCCGCCCCAGAACGTCTCCCCCGGCTCCCGTCCGATCCGAGCGCCGGCGGCGCGCGCCTCCTCGATCACCGCATCGACCTCCTCCGGCATTCGGACCTTGTAGGCGAGCGTGACCCCGCCCCAACCTCCTCCGTCGGTCACCGCGCTGTCCGCTGCGAGGCTCCCCCGATCCCACAGGGCCACCACCATGCCGCCCGCCTGGAAGAACACGACCTCGCCGTTCTGGTCGTCGGAGGCGGACCACCGGAGCCCCTCGTAGAAGGTTCGCGCCCGCTCGAGGTCTCGGACCCCGAGCGTGATCAGGCTCACCCGTTGCTCCATGCCGGCCTCCTCTCCGAGGCGGAATCGTTCGCACCACGATGCCAGGTCCGACCGACATGTCATGGCTCCCAGGCGACCTCGACCACGTGCCCGTCGGGGTCGAGGCACTTGAACCCGACGTAGCCCTCGGACTCCTCGTCGTCCACGAGCTCGACACCGTCGGCGACCAGACGGGCTCGGAGCCGACGGACCTCGTCGGGCGAATCCATCTCGAACCCGAAGTGCGGGAACCCGAGGGCATGCTCCGCG
>DATEQE010000326.1:0-6680 GCA_035272825.1 Actinomycetota bacterium | reverse complement strand
GGACGTCGACCGGGTGCCCGAGCACCGTGGCGGCATCGAGGAACCGCTCGATCGCCTTGCTCATCGGCCAACGATACCAGCCGCATGTCGCCAGGTACGATACGGCCCGCAACGACGACGAGTGGATCCTGATCGCCCGCGGATCCCGCGGACCCGGCCAGCAGCCGCAGACGGCAGACGAGACGGCAGACGCAGACGGCAGACGCAGACGGCAGACGAGCCCGCAGACGCAGAAGGAGCGAACAGTTGACGTTGGACCGCACCCGGCTGCTCGGGATCGCCCACGCCGAGCGCGAACGCCTCGGCAGGACGATCCAATACACGTCCCCGGACGCCTGGGACGCCCCGAGCGTCTGCCAAGGGTGGCGGAACCGGGACATCGTCGCACACCTCGCCGCGCAGGACACGGCGGCAGCCCAGCTCCTCGCCGGGGACCCCGCAGCGGAGTTCGACGCGTTCCGAGAAGCCAACGACGGCGAGCTGTGGATAAACGGCTTCAACGAGTGGGCCGTCAAGGTTCGCGAGGATGTCCCGACCCGTCAGCTGATCACCGATTGGGGCAAGGCGGCCCAGGTATTCCTCGTCTTGTCCTCGGGGCTGACCGACGACGAGTGGGCGTCGAGGAAGGTGGAGTGGGTCGCCGGCGAGATCGGCCTCAGGTACCTCCTGCAGTCCCGCACGATCGAATGGTGGTTCCACCAGGAGGACGTCCGCGAGGGCGCGGGTCTGGAGGGCAACCCGCAGCACGACGCGGTCTACCTGACGAACGATTTGGCGATCCGGATGCTGCCCTGGGCGCTCGGGCAGGCCGGGTTGTCGTTTCCGGGCCGGAGCATCCAAGTGGACCTGGAGGGCGTCGGCGAGGGCACGTGGCACTGGGGCCTCGAACCGGGGACGACGCCTCCGGCGGATAAGAAGCCCGACGCGTTCATCAACGGGCGCGGCACCGCGTTCGCGCTGGTGGCCGGCAGACGGGTGGCCGCTGAGTCCTACCTTGACGACGGCGACCTGGTCGTGGGGGGGGACGAGGCGCTCGCGATCGTCGTGCTCGAGCTGCTGCGCGCGTTCGTCGAGTAGCGCCGGTCGCGCGCGGCTAGCGCGTCACCACCAACCGCTTGATCGCCCGTGGCACCGCTCCGAACCGGTACTTGTAGGCGTAGTCGCCCTTCAACATGTCGAACGCCGAACACCCCGCCTCGATCGCGATGCGGACGTCCTCGGCCACGAGCACCATCCCGGGCGACACGGGCTGATAGGCGCGGTCGAACGCCGAGTTGTACAGCGAGGAGGTGCCTTCGAACCGGAAGCCGATCGAACCCGCGAGCTTCAGATGCTCTGCCGTCTCGATGAACGTCAAGCTGAAGATCCCTCGCGGGAGGAACGCGTCGCCGAGCCGGCGGAAGAAGATCTCCATCCCCGGCTGCATGAAGACGCCCTTCGGCCCCTCGCTCGTGCGGTGCAGCTCGACGAAGCGATCGAGGAAGGGCTCGAGCGTCTCCGGGGTGGCCAGGCAGATGTGCCAGGGCCCGACCTCGGCCTCCAGGCGACGCGCCTTGCGCTTGATCTCGTGGCGGAGCTTGGCCGGCAGACGTTCAAGGTACTCCGCGTACGAACCCGGTAGGGGGAGGAAGGGCGCGACCCCGTTCTGGTCGTCGAGCACCTCGGTCGAGAACCCTTGCGCCGCAGCCGCCTCGACGAGCAGATCGAGCCACGGCTGGTCCTCCTGCAGGCCGCGGAGATCGGCCTCGATCCAGTCGTCCGTCCGGGCGAGCGCCGCGAACAGCTCCTTCGCGATGGTGGGTCGAGCCTCGGGCAGTCCGACCGGTCCCATGTAGTCGGTCACCTCGGTCCCGCCGAGGAACCGCAGCGTCCGGTCCAGGCGTTCGAACGCGACCGCGCCGACCTGGTCCCCGTCCTCCTCGGCGAACGCGAGCAGGAGGTGGTCGGGCAGGTCCGCGAACTCCTCCCAGTAGAGCTTCAGGAAGGCGGGCGTGTGGAAGACGGTGCCGGCCGGGTCGGCCGTGACGAGCGCCGACCAGTCACGCCGGGCGAAGTCCCGCGGGTCCTGGCTGAACACGATGTCCATCGCGTGCGAGCCCGCGCTCATCGCCGGGCTCGCGGCGACCCTACCAGGAGCCCCCGCCCCCGCCGCCGCCTCCGCCGCCCGCTCCCCCGCCGCTGAAGCCGCTCGAACCCGACCCCGCCGGCGTGGACGCGATCGTCCCGCTCGTCGTCACCGCGAACGAATCGATGCTGTCGGCGAACTGCGCGTAGACGAACGGCCGGCTGCTGACGTACCAGGTTGTATCGGTCGGCAGCTGCCCGAGCGACTCGAACGCCTTCGCCCACTTGTCCGTCACACCGAAGACCACGGCGTACGAGAGGAAACGCGTGAACACGTTCTCCTGTTCGGCCCACTTCGACATGTGCTCCTCGGCCTTCTCGATCACGATGCGGAAGCCGTTCACCCGGCGGGTCATCGCCGTGCCCTTCGCGGTCCTCGCCGGCATCCACTTGGCGCCGATCAGCAGGAGCAACCCCCCGAGCGCGAACGGGATGCCGAGCAGGCCGAGCCTCGTGAAGGTCGCGAGCACGATCGTGAAGGCGATGCCGGCCGAGAGCGCGAGCGAGCCGATCACGACCCACGTCTGCCGGATGCGGTCGGGGCGCCGCAGGAACCACTTGCGCGAGACCATGTCGTTGTAGAGGGCGTCCTTGACCTTCTGGAGACGTTCGGCGAACTTCTTCCGCAGCTCCGAGAGCTCGACCTGGTCGCCGTCCTCGAACAACCCGTCACGCAGCTTCGTCTCGTACTGGAGGAGGTGGTCCCCCTCGGGCTCGGTGAGCCGCCGCAGGTTCCAGTCGGCCTTGCCGAGCATCCACGTCTTGGGGATCTCCTCGATCACGAGGTACTTGCGGACGGCGAGGTCGACGATCGTGGCGCTCACATCGAGCGTGTTCGCCTCCTCGTCGACCAGCGTCCCGACCTGGCCCGGCCGCAGGTCCTCGGGCGGCGCGAACTCGACGACGTCGACGTTCTTCTCCAACAGGGGCACCGCCTGCGTCTCGGCGTCGACGGGACCGCCCATCACCTGGTCGATCTGTGAGCCCCTGAACCGAACATCCCGGCCGCGGCGCCACATCGTGACCGCGAGCCCGCCGACCACCAGGACGAGCAGTCCCATCCCCCCGCCGACCGTGAGCGGCGTCCGACTGAACGCCTTGTCGAGGCTCCAGCGCTCGTCCAGGACCGGCGCGGTGCTCTCGACGGTGCCAGGCGGGAGCGCGACCACGACCGACATCGCCTGGAACGCGGGCAGGTTCGACTGCGAGAAGACCGCGTCGCCCTTCTTCGTGATCTGGGCGTGGTCGCACGGGGTCGTCGACCCGAACGTGCCCTGGAAGCAGGCGACCCGCGTGACATCCGCGGGGCCGCTCACGCGGACGTTCATCTCGCCGATTGACTGCTCCCAATGGTCGCCGATCGCGTTCCAGAACAGCTCGTCGTGGTCGGCGAACCCGTTCATCGTTCCCTGGACCCGATAGACGATCTCGTAGGTATGGCGGCCGGTGATCGTGGTGTCGGGGTCCCCGATCCGGATCGAGAAGTTGCCGTCTTCGTCCTTGGTCTCCACGTCGGTGGGGGTGCCTCGGGACGCTCTCACGGACACGAGGTCGATCGGGTAGACGCGGTCGAACTCGTCGTCGTAGCGGAGCCGGTTCGGGATGAACCGGAGGATCCCGTGCCGCGGGGTGTCGCCGAACTGCTGCACGATCGTCTCGGTGACCAGCAGGTCCCCCGAGTCCTCGATCTCGATGCTCACGTCGAAGCGCGGGGTCGACTCGAACACGGATCCCTGCGCCCGGGCCGGCGACGGGACGAGGACTGCCCAGACCAAGACGCAGAGCCATGCGATGCGGGCCGATCTCCTCACAACGCCTCCACGAAGAAGAACGAGATGGCCATGATGACGTACGCGCCCGTCAGCTGGGCGCCCTCCAGCCAGTTGCTCCGGCCGTCGCTCGAGATCATGAAGACCAGGACCGTCGACAGGGCGACCGCCGCCACCTCGAACGTGCTGAACACGAAGTCCATCGGGTGGCCGACGAACAGGCTGATGAAGACCAGCGCCGGCGCCACGAACAGCGCGATCTGGGTGGACGAGCCGATCGCGATCTCGAGGGTCACGTCCACCTTGTTCCGCAGGGCGAACATGATCGCCGACGAGTGCTCGGCCGCGTTGCCGATGATCGGGATCACGATCAGGCCGACGAAGAGCTCGGAGAGCCCGAGGTCCTCGAGCGCGGGTTCGAGCGACGACACGAGGAACTCTGCCTCCAGGGCGACGAACGCCGTGGCGACGAGCAGCATGCCGACGGCCTTGCGGCGGGACCACTCGGGGCGCTCCTCGGGCGAGGGCGTCCGGAACAGGTGCTCGTGCGTGACGAGGGTGAACAGCAGCGCGGCGGCGTACAGGATCATCAGCACGGCGGCCACGGTCCCGCTCACGACCTCACGCTGCGCGAAGCTCTCCCGCCCTCCGAGCGCGAACAAGGCCGGCATCAGCAGCCCGGTCACGGCGAGGACCAGCGAGGTCGCGTGGATCGAGGCCGACCGGGCGTTATAGGTCTGCTCCTCGTGCTTCAGGCCGCCGAGCAGGAACGACAAGCCGAGGACGAGGAGAAGGTTGCCGATGATCGAGCCGGTCAGCGACGCCTTCACGATGTCGACCTGGTCGTCCAGGATCAGGAAGACCGCGATCACGAGCTCGGTGACGTTGCCGAACGTGGCGTTCACCAGCCCGCCGATCCGCGGGCCGGTGTGCAAAGCGAGCTGGTCGGTTGAGCGCCCGATCAACCCCGCGAGCGGCAGGATCGCGCCGGCCGAGGTGAGGAAGATCAGCAGCTCGTTGCCGCCCGCGAGCTGAAGGCCCGCGGAGACCGGGACGAGGACGAGCAGCCAGTCGAGCGAGGGACGGAGCTTCGGCATCCGCGAAGCCTAGAGCCTCGTCCACGCCCGGCGGGTGACCGGCGCGACTAGGCTCGTCACCGTGGAGGATACGCCGAGGCTCTATCGCGAGCTCGCCGAGTGGTGGCCGCTGCTCTCGGCCCCCGAGGACTGCGCCAAGGAGGCCGAGGAATACCGGCGGCTGATCGACGAGGCTACCGGGGGCGAGGCCCGTGAGGTCCTCGAGCTCGGTTCGGGCGGCGGGAACAACGCGTCGCACATGAGGGCGCACTTCACGCTCACGCTCGTCGACCGCTCACCGCAGATGCTGGCCGTCAGCCGCCGGCTCAACCCCGAGTGCGAGCACGTCGAGGGCGACATGCGTTCGGTGCGGCTGGGGCGGACCTTCGACGCGGTGTTCGTGCACGATGCGATTGCCTACATGACCACCGAGGACGATCTCCGCGGGGTGTTCGCGACGGCGTTCGAGCATTGCCGGCCCGGCAGGGTAGCGCTGTTCGTCCCCGACGCCGTGACCGAGACCTTCGAGCCGGCGGCGGACCACGGCGGGCACGACGGGCCGGACCGCGCGCTGCGCTACCTCGAGTGGACCTGGGATCCGGACCCGGACGACACGATGGTGCGGATGGATCTCACGTACGTGTTCCACGAACCCGACGGGTCGGTGCACACCGAGCTCGACGAGCACGTGTGCGGCTTGTTCCCTCATGCGACGTGGCTCCGGCTGATCGGCGACGCCGGGTTCGAGGTGCGGGCGGTGCCGCTCGTGCACGATGAGCGCCCGGTCGGCGCCGAAGGGTTCCTGGCGACGCGTCAGCGCTAGTGGGGGGCCGAGCCCCCGGCCTCACCGCCGCCGGCCAGCGCCTCCCGGAGCACGTCCCACGCCAGTACCGCGCACTTGACGCGGACCGGGTACTTCACAACGCCCTTGAGAGCCACGAGCTCGCCGAACGCGTCCTCGTCCGACTCGACCTCGCCGGCCATCATGCCGCGGAACGCGCCGATGCGTTCCTCGACCTCCGCGCGCGTCTTGCCGGCGGCGGCCTCGGTCATCATCGAGGCCGAGCTCTGACTGATCGAGCACCCCTGCCCCAGGAACGAGACATCGAGCACCTTGCCGTCGTCCTCGTGCACGAACACGGTGATCTCGTCGCCGCACAGCGGGTTGTTCTTCGAGCACGAGAGCTCGGCGTCCGGCATCTCGCGCTTGTTCCTCGGGTTCTTGTAGTGGTCGAGGATGACTTCCTTGTAGAGCTCGTCAAGCGCCAAAGAACGCCCCCGCCTTCTCGAGTGCTCCGATCAGCGCGTCCACGTCTTCCTTCGTGTTGTACACGTAGAACGAGGCTCGTGTCGTCGCCGGCACCCCCAACCGCCGCATCAGGACCTGGGCGCAGTGATGTCCGGGCCGCACGCACACCCCTTCCTGATCGAGCACCTGGGCCAGGTCGTGCGGATGGATGTCCTTGTACCAGAACGAGAGGGCACCACCGCGGAGCTCGGGATCCTTCGGGCCGAACACCGTCGCGCCGATCGACTCCAGCGCCTCCAGGCCGTAGGCCGTGAGCTCCCGCTCGTGGCTCCTGACATGCTCCATGCCGAGCGCCTCGAGGTACTCGATCGCCGCGGCGAGGCCGATCTCCTCGGCGATGTTCATCGTCCCCGCCTCGAACTTGTGCGGCGGCGCCTTGAAGGTCGAGTGGTCGGGAAAGAC
>DATEQE010000325.1:0-2251 GCA_035272825.1 Actinomycetota bacterium | reverse complement strand
CGCGGTCGAGGCCGCCCAACCCGACCTGCCGTTCGCGGTGATCGGGCTCGGCAAGCTCGGGGCGCAGGAGCTGAACTTCGCCTCCGACCTGGACGTCGTCTTCGTCTACGAGGGGGAGGGCCCGGACGAGTTCCGGCGCGGGGCCGAGCTGGCCGAACGTGTCCTGGCCGGGATCCGTGCTTCCGCGTGGGACCCGGACGCCGACCTGCGGCCGGAGGGGCGGAGCGGCCCGATCGCGAAGTCGTTCGCGGCCTACCTCGAATACTGGGAGCGCTACGCGGAGACCTGGGAGTTCCAGTCGCTGCTGCGGTCGCGGTTCGTCGCCGGAGACGAGGGGCTCGGGGGCCGGTTCTGCTCGTTCGCGAGCGACTTCGCCTACCCGGACTACCTCCCCGTCGAACGCGTGGGCGAGATCCGGCGGATGCGCGAGCGGATCGAACGGGAACGGGTCCGCCCGCGCGAGGCCTCGAGGTTCCACTTCAAGCTCGGGTACGGGTCGCTCGCCGACGTGCAGTTCGCCGTGGAGCTGTCGCTGATGCGGTTCGGGGGATCGCACCCCGAGATCCGCACCCACAGGACGCTCGACGCGATCGAGCGGCTCGCGCGCCTCCGGCTGATCGAGGACGGGGCCGCCCTCGCGCTGAGCGAGGCGTTCGTGTTCCTGTCCGACGTCAAGGACGCGCTCGAGGTCGACCGCCGTGTCCACGCCGAGGCGATCCCCGCGGCGCCGCAGGAGCAGCTCGCGCTCGCGCGACGGCTCGGGTTCGAGGAGTATCCGCGGCAGACGCTCCTGGAGGAGTACCGGCGGATCACGCGCCGAGCCAGGCGAGCGATGGAGCGGGTCTTCTACGAGGAGGAGGGATGACGTGCCGCGCCGACTGATCGCGTCCGGCTCACCGTTCGAACCCGTGATCGGTTTCTCGCGGGCGGTGGTCCAGGGGCATCACGTGCTGGTGTCGGGGACCGCGCCGGTCATGCCCGATGGCGGCGATCCTCCGGCGGACGCGTTCGGCCAGACACGTCGGGTGCTCGAGATCATCGTGGCCGCGCTCGCCGAGGCGGGCGCCGGTCCCGAGCATGTCGTCCGGACGCGCACCTACCTGACCCACGCCGGCGACTGGGAGCAGGTCGGGCGTGCGCACGGCGAGGTGTTCGCGGACATCCGCCCGGCGAGCACGATGATCGTCGTGCGCGGGTTCCTCGATCCACGTTGGCTCGTCGAGATGGAGGCGGACGCGATCCTTCCGGCGCCGGACTAGATCCGATCGATCGCCCGAGGCCCCATCCGGGGACCGAACGCGGGCGCGCGGATCCCGCTCGCCTCGAGCAGCCGCTGCACGCGGCCGCGATACGGCCGGTAGGGCTCGAGCAGCTCGAGCATGCGGTCGTCCGAGCCGCGCGGCTCGCCGGCGAGCGCCCACGCCACGATGTTCGGGATGTGGTAGTCGCCGACGGACACGGCGTCCGCGTCGCCCAGCGCGACCCGGGCCACCTCGGCCACGGTCCACGGCCCGATCCCGTGCACGCTCGAGAGCCGGTCCTCGGCGACGTCGAGGGGGAGCTCGGCGGTCTCGTCGATCCAGGCCGTCCGGGCGCAGACCGTTCGGAGCACCTCGGTGCGGCGGCGCTCGACGCCGAACGGATGGAACGCGTAGTAGGGGAGCGCGGCGACGCGTTCGGGATCCGGAGGCAGCACGAGGCCGAGCGGCCCCGGGGCGGGTTCGGCGAGGGCGGCCACGAGGCGGCGGTACGCGCGTCGAGCCTCGTTGCCGGTGACCTTCTGCTCCAGGATCACCGGGATTAGGCGTTCGGTGACCAGGCCCGTCCGAGGGATCCGCAGGCCCGGATGACGGCGCCACAGATCCCGCACCAACCCCCTGCCGGGCTCGAAGCCGGAGTCGTCGTCCTCGGCGCCGCACCAGGCCGCGGCCCGGTCGAGCACCCAGGCGGTGCCCGGCCCCCACGCCTCGACGTCGATCCCGCCCGCGGTCTCGACGAACCGGACCGACACCGGTCCGTCGGGGGTCCGCGACGCGCGTTCGGCGATCCCGCGCTCGGTCCGCATCGTCGGATCGCCGCGGCCGCGCTGCAGCGGTCCGAGCGTCTGCTGGATGTCTATCTGACGTTGTGTTCGCTCAAGACTTGTCGCCACGCCCGTCAGGTTAGGGGGCGAGGCTGCAGACCGCTCGCTCGAGCTCCGCGAAGCTTGAGACCTGAGCCGTGTCGCCGTCGTTTATGGGTGTATTTCTTG
>DATEQE010000324.1:0-4045 GCA_035272825.1 Actinomycetota bacterium | reverse complement strand
ATCTGGAACATCTTCACCAAACTCGCGCTGCCCATGCTGGCGCTCGTGTTCCTCACGCTCAGTGGGCATCTAACGACCACCTACATCCTGGCTGCGATCTTGGGCATCGTCGTCTTGAGCGTGGCGGTCGGCCTGTTCGCTCTCGTCTTCCGGAGCGAGGCGTTCGCCATCCGGATCGGGAACCGAATGGGTCGTGTCGTGTCGTGGGTGCGCCGTCTGCTCCATAAACCGCCGGTCACGACGTGGGGCGACGGTGCGGCACGCTTCCGCCGGGACACGATCGTGCTGGTAGGGCACCGTTGGCTGCGGCTGAGCCTGATGACCGTGCTCAGTCAGGTCGCACTGTTCTTCGTGCTGCTGCTCTCGTTGCGCAGCCTCGGCGTCTCCGAACAGGAGGTGTCCACCGCCGAAGCGTTCGCCGTGTACGCGTTCTCACGCCTCCTCTCGGCGGTTCCGATCACCCCCGGTGGCGTCGGCCTGATCGACCTCGGATACATCGGGGGGCTCACCGCGTTCGACAGCGCGGAGAAGGCCCAGATCGTGGCCGCCGTGCTGCTGTTCCGTATGCTCACCTACGGGATCCAGATCCCGATCGGCGGGTTCACCTACATCATCTGGCGCGTCAAGTCGGACTGGCGTCGTCCCGCCGACGCCGCAGCCCAGCGCGAGCGAGCCACGTACTTCACGTTCGAGAACGGCTCCGCCCAGGCCAAGGGATGAGTGGTGCGAACCACTCCGTCGAGTGTCTCCCCCGTGGGAGATGACCACCGAGCACGAGCTACACCCCGGAAAGGATCACCTGGGGCCTCGCCATCGCTCCCTCGTCCCGATAGATGCCGACGAGCGCATCGTCAGGAGCGAACACCGCGTACGGACCTACGACCCCTGCGGGCCCGAGCGGGCGACCGTGCGACGCCGCTCGAGCCTCCTCCGGATCCAGACGGATGCTCGGCAGGTGCTCGACTGCACGCTCGACGGGCTCGAGCGTGCCCTCGCCGGGTGGGCGGGCGTCCTCGACGCGGAACGACCCGATCGCGATGCGTCGCAGGCGAACGAGGTGCGCCCCGCAGCCGAGAGCCCGGCCGACGTCGGCGACGAGCACGCGCACGTAGGTTCCCCCCGAACACGTGATCAGGACCTCGAGATCCCGCCCGTCGAAGGCGGACACCGCGAACGCGTCGACCCGGATCGGCCGTGCCGGCGCCTCGAGCACCTCGCCCCTGCGCGCCGCATCGTAGAGCTTGCGCCCCCCAACCTTGACGGCCGAGTATGCGGGGGGCGTCTGCATCGACTCGCCGACGAGCGAGGCGCAGGCGCGTTCCACCTCGGCGAGCGACACGTCGACCGGGGCCGTCCGCACGATCTCGCCGTCCGCGTCCAACGTGTCCGTCTCCTCGCCCAGCCGCCCGGTCGCCGCGTACGTCTTCGGGAGCTCGCCGAGGTAGCGCAGCAGCCGGGTGGCGCGACCGACCCCGAGGACCAGCAGCCCCGTGGCCATCGGGTCGAGGGTGCCGGCATGGCCGACCTTCCGGGTGCCGAGTGAACGGCGGACGACGTCGACCGCGTCGTGGGAGGTCATCCCCGATGACTTGTCGACCAGCAGGAGCCCCTCCGGAGCCCGCGTCATCGATGGCTACACGGTCGGAGGCTCGGCGTCGAGGGCTTCCGTGAGCGACTCGACCGTTGCCACCAGTCCCTGGCTCGAGGTGAAGCCCGACGCGAGCCGATGCCCCCCGCCCCCGAAGCGCGCGGCCGCGGCCGCCACGTCGTGCCCGCCCCGAGAACGCATGCTCACCTTGAACCGTCCGTCGCGCTGCTGCTTGAGGATGGCCGCCACGTCCGCCTCTCGCGCCGTGCGGACCAGGTCGATCAGGTCGTCGGCGTCGCCGGGTTCCAGGTCGGCCGCATCCAAGTCGGCCCGGGTGAGGTACGTCCACACGAGGTCGGCGTCGGGGTCCACGCGGACCCGTTCGAGCGCGACGCCGAGCAGCTTCAGGTACGCGACCCCGTGGTCCTCGTAGAGCGCCTGCACCAGCCTGGTGTGGTCGAACGGGAACTCGCGGAGCTCGGCCGCCAGGCGGAGCGTGTTCGGCCGGACCGCCTCGTATTGGAACCGTCCGGTGTCGGTGACCAGCCCCGCGTACAAGCACATCGCGGTCTCGACCCGGATCTCGCCCCCGAGCACCTTCAGGAGGCGATAAACGAGCTCACAGGTCGATGACGCCGACGGATCGATGATCGGGATCGTCCCGAGGCCCTCGTTGGTGACGTGGTGGTCGATCCAGATCAGCGTCGTCGCCCGCACCGCAGGACCCCCCAGCGACGCCAGCCGGTCGAGCGACGCAACGTCGCACGTCACCATGACCGCGGGCTGGTCGGGAAAGGCGGATGGTGGCACGAGCGCGTCGCATCCCGGGAGGACCGAGGCCCACCGCGGCGGCTCGAACGGAACGTTCGGGAACGAGCACACGGTCTCCTTGCCCAGAGCGCGCAGGTGGTTCGAGAGCCCCAGCATCGAGCCGAGCGCGTCCGCGTCCGGGTTCACGTGGCAAGCGAGCGCCACGCTCGTGGCGCCCGACAGCGCTTCGGCCGCCTTCGCGAACGGATCGGCGACGGTCATGTGCCCGCCTCCCGGTGCAGCTCCCGGAGCAGCTGCTCGATGCGGTCGGCTCCCTGCTCCGCATCCTCCTGCTCGAACCGCAGCTCGGGGAGCACCTTCATGCGCACCTGGGTGCCGATCACCTTGCGCAGATGCCCGCGGGCCGACGCGAGCGCGGCGGCCGTCGCTCGGTGCGCGCGGTCGTCGCCCAACGTCGTGTAGAACACGCGCGCGAGGCGCAGGTCGGGGGTCACCGTGACGCCCAGGACCGTGACGAACCCGACGCGCGGATCCTTCAGCTTCGGGATCTCCTCCGCGAGGATCTCGCGGAACTCCTCCGAGACTCGGTTCGGCCGGCTCCCCTCGGGCACGCCGTCACGCCTCCGGGTAGTGCAGCGTGAGCTCGCGGTCGATGACCTCGATCTCGCCCCAGCGGTCCACGAGCTTCTCGACCTCGTGCAACACCCGGCGAGCGTGGTAGTGCTCGCCGGCGACGGCGGCCACCGCGATCGCCGTGCGCTGCCACAGGTCGTGGTGATCCACCTCCGCCACCGAGACGTTGAACGACGAGCGGATGCCGCTGGTCAGGGTCTTCACGACGTGTCGCTTCTCCTTGAGGGAACCGCACGCCGGGATGCGGAGGTCGAACCGCTCCAGCGCAACGAGCATCGGCGTACCCCTACAGCTCTCGGGCGACCTCTCGGACCTCGTACGCCTCGATGATGTCGCCTTCCTTGACATCGTTGAAGTTCTCGATCCCGATACCGCACTCGAACCCCTCGCTCACCTCGCGGACGTCATCCTTGAAGCGGCGGAGCGAGCCGATCCGACCGTCGTACGCGACGACGCCGTCGCGGATGACGCGGGCCCGCGCGTTCCGGATGATCGTGCCCTCCAGGACGTACGAGCCGGCGACCAGGCCGACCTTCGGGACGCGGAACACGGCACGGACCTCGGCCCGTCCGAGCTGCGTCTCGCGCTCCTCGGGCTTGAGCATCCCGCCCAGGGCGCTGCGGATGTCATCGATCGCGTCGTAGATCACGCGGTACAGCCGGACGTCGACGCCTTCCTTCTCGGCGAGGTCGCGCGCCTGCACGTCGGGACGGACGTTGAACCCGACGACGATCGCCCTCGAGGTCAGCGCCAGGTTGATGTCGCTCTCGGTGATCGCACCGGCGGCGCTCCGGATCACGTTGATCCGCACCTCGTCCTGCGGCAGCTTGGCGAGCGCGTCGACGAGCGCCCCGATCGAGCCCTGCACGTCCGCCTTCACGATCAGATTCAGCTCGGGGACCTCGTCGCGTTCGGCCTGCGCCATCAGTTCCTGCAGGGTGGGCGGGCGCGTCGTCACCATCTCGGCCGCGCGGACCTTGGCTTCGCGTTCCTGCACGACGTGGCGCGCCGTGCGTTCGTCCTCGGCCGCGCGGATGTCGTCGCCCGCGTTCG
>DATEQE010000323.1:0-5250 GCA_035272825.1 Actinomycetota bacterium | reverse complement strand
CGCACTAGGATGGCGGTCATGGCGACGACGTTCCCGACGCACCTCGTTTCCGACGTGGTGCTCCGCGACGGCTCGACCGTGCGTGTGCGGCCGACCCGACCCAGCGATGTCACGCGCGTCGAGGACTACCTGATCGGCCTCTCGGCGGAGACCCGACGTCTGCGCTTCTGGTCACAGGCGATCGACGTGGGCGGGCTCGCCCGGAAGATCGTCGACGTCGACTACGACGACCATCTCACGTTGCTCGTCCTCCAAGGTGGCGACGAGGGTCGGATGATCGGCGGCGCCCAGTACATCGGCATGGAGGGCGGTCGAGCCGAGATCAGCCTGTCGGTGACCGACGAGTTCCAGGGCAGGGGCATCGGTTCGATCCTGCTGGGCCAGCTCGCGCAAGAGGCCGTCAGGCACGAGATCAGCGTGTTCATCGCCGAGGTCCTACCCGAGAACCACGGCATGATCAACGTCTTTCGGGCGAGTGGATTCACGGTCTCGATCCGCGCGATACCAGGGTCGATCGAGGTGGAGTTCTCGATCCGGTTGACCGACGATGCCGTCGACCAGTTCGAGCACCGAGAGACCGAGGCGGCGGTGAACGCGATGCGGACGTTCCTGTCGCCGAGATCGGTAGCCGTGATCGGCGCGTCGCGAGACGCTTCGTCGATCGGCGGCCGCCTCTTCCACAACCTGCTGATGTCCGAGTTCCACGGTCCCGTGTACCCGGTGAACCCAAGAGCCGACGTGGTGCACGGCGTTGTCGCGTACCCGACCGTGACGGCGGTCCCGGGCGCGGTCGACATCGCATTCGTGGTCGTGCCGGCCGCCCACGTCGCGGACGTCGCGCGTGAGTGCGGCGCGAAAGGGGTCCGTGGACTCGTGGTGATCTCGTCGGGGTTCGCCGAGATCGGGGGGGCCGGCCCGGCGCGCCAGGACGACCTCGTCCAGATCTGCCGCGCCCACGGCATGCGGATCATCGGCCCCAACTGCATGGGCATCGTGAACACCTCGGAGGAGATCCGGCTGAACGGCACCTTCGCAACGGTCTACCCGCCCCGAGGTAGGGTCGGGTTCCTGTCACAATCCGGCGCCCTGGGACTCGCCGTGATGCAGTACGCGAGCGAGCGTGGGGTGGGGCTCTCGTCGTTCGTCTCTATCGGGAACAAGGCGGACATCTCCGGTAACGACCTCGTCGCCTACTGGGACGAAGACCCGGACACAGATGTTGTGCTCCTGTATCTCGAGTCCTTCGGGAACCCCCGGCGGTTCGCACGTCTGGCCCGAGACGTCGGTCGCCGCAAGCCGATCATCGCCGTGAAGTCGGGCAGGAGCGCGGCGGGGGCGCGGGCCGCCGCGTCGCACACGGGCGCGCTCCTCGCGTCCTCGGACGTCACCGTCGATGCTCTGTTCCATCAATCCGGCGTGATCCGGACGGATACGCTCGGGGAGATGTTCGACGTCGCGACGATCCTCGCGAACCAGCCACCCCCGAAGAGCGACCGCGTCGCGATCGTCACGAACGCGGGCGGCCTCGGGATCCTGTGCGCGGACACATGCGAGGCGAACGGCTTGAAGGTGCATCCACTTTCGCGCGCGACGCGTGACAAGTTGCGGAGGTTCCTTCCGGCCGAGGCTTCGATCGGCAACCCCATCGACATGATCGCCTCGGCGACCGGCGACGACTACGCCCACGCGATCAAGACGGTCGCCGCGGACCCAGACGTCGACGCGATGATCGTGATCTACATCCCGCCGGAGATCACCATGGCGCCGGAGATCGGCCGAGCGATCACAGGTGCGCTCGAGCGGCTCGACCGGCGGATCCCGGTTGCCACCACCTGGATGTCGACCAAGGCGCTCCCGACGGCGCTTCAAGGGGGGACCCGGATCCCGTCCTTCGCGTTCCCCGAGCAGGCCGCGATCGCGATGGCGCACGCCGCGAGGTACGGCGCGTGGCGCGAGCGACCCGCCGGGACGATCCCCCATTTCCACGACACGCGCATCGATGAGGTCGTCGGGATCATCGCGAACGCCCTCGGCAGGGGCGACGCGGGCTGGCTCACCGCCGAGGAGCTCGAGCGCCTGCTCGACTGCTACGGGCTCCGGACGGCGCGATCCGAACGAGCGACGACGCCCGAAGAGGCCGGCGCCATCGCCGCCCGGATCGGTTCCCCGGTCGCCGTGAAGGCGGTCGGGCCCGACATCGTGCACAAGACCGAGATGGGAGCGGTGACACTCGGACTGGCGGGACCCAGGGCCACCGCCGATGCGGCACGTGCGATGGCCGAGCGCCTCCGCGTTGCCGGATCCACGCTCGATGGGTTCCTGGTGCAGGAGATGGTGGATCAGGGGGTGGAGATGCTCGTCGGCGTCGCGCACGACCCGGTGTTTGGCCCCGTGGTGGCGTGCAGCGCGGGCGGCACGACCGTCGAGCTCGTCCACGACGTGGCGGTCCGAGTCACGCCGATCTCCGATCTGGACGCGAGCGAGATGGTCCGGTCACTCCGCACGTTCCCGTTGCTCGAGGGCTTCCGGGGCGCACCGAAAGCGGACGTCCGCGCGCTCGAGGAGGTCATCCTGCGCCTGAGCGCCCTCGTGGACGATCACCCATCGATCGCGGAGATGGACTGCAACCCGGTGATGATCATGCCGCGCGGTGCCGTGATCGTGGACGCACGCGCCCGAGTGCAGGAGCCCTCACCTACCAAACCGCTTGCTGCCCGCGCGACGCCCGACTAGCGGCGCGTCGCCCGGCCTCGCGACCTGAGGTACCGACCGGCCATCCACGGAGAGGCGCGCGCGCTCCACTCTGTCAACGAACGGCCTTCGACGTGGGCGACACCCAGAGGAACGGGGCGTCCGTGTGGGGTGTCGACTCATCCGCCAGGTACGTGAGGCGGTTCTCGACGGCGACCACTCCCTCGGTCTCAAGCACCAAGCGCTCGATGATCGAGCGCAGGTCCCGGTGCTCGACCTGTCCCTCCATCGTGACGATGCCGTCACGGACCACGATCCCGATCGTGTACGGATCGATCCAGAGCGTCCGGCGGATCACGTCCTCGCGGACCTCGCGCGCGATCTCCGCGTCGTCGCGGAGGAAGACCTTGAGCAGGTCGGCGCGGGAGACGATGCCGAGGATCGTTCCCTCGGCCGGGTCCACGACGGGGAGACGCTTCACGGTCCGGTGGTGCATCAGCCGAGCCGCGTCCCCGAGCGTCGCGTCCGGCCCGATCGTGATCGCCGGTGCGGTCATGAGCTCCGCAGCGACCCGGCCCGCTGCCCTTGACCGGTCGCGACGGCGGTGCGCCCCATCGAGCGCACGAGGCGCCCCCTCGAGGTGGGCGTCCTGCTTCAGGATCAGGTCGCCCTCAGAAACGAGTCCGAGAACGGTGTGATCCTCGTCCACGACCGGCACCGCACTCACCCGATACTCGTGCATCCTCCGCACGATCTCCTTGAACGGCGTGAACGCGCTCACGGAAACGACCGTGCGGGTCATGACGTCCGAAACACAAACCGACCGCGTCTTCATCGTCGTCTCCTTCCGGGTGCGTCCAACAACACCGTAGGCTTCTCACCGGTGGGCCCTTAGGGGCGAAGGTCCCTATCCGAGGGTGTCGGACTCAGCGGTCGTGGCACGCCCGGTCGTCGAGCTCATGGATCGGGCTGGGTCGGTGGCTCCTGCCGGCGATCGGATGGCGTGGCCATCCGGCACGCTCTTCCGAGGCGACGACCCGGAACAGAAGGGCCGGTCGGCGCGCCGGACTCGGGCCGAACGGCCCCGGTCCGTGGAGAGACAGCGCGGAACGATGGAAGCGGGGCGAGACCTCCGCCTTCCGTCGCTCTCGAGAAGGGATGGGGTTGGACATGGATCAGATCGGGACGCTGATCGTGGTCGACGGGAACGAGGCGGCCGCGAGGGTCGCGCACCGGCTGTCGGAGGTCATCGCGATCTACCCGATCACGCCGTCCTCACCGATGGGCGAGCTCGCGGACGCTTGGTCCGCCGCCCGCAAGACGAACCTGTGGGGCGCGGTCCCGCAGGTGATCGAGATGCAGAGCGAGGGCGGCGCGGCCGGGGCGCTGCACGGGGCTCTTCAGGCCGGGGCGCTGTGCACGACGTTCACGGCGTCGCAAGGCCTCCTGCTGATGATCCCCAACATGTACAAGATCGCCGGCGAGCTCACGCCGGCCGTGATCCACGTCGCGGCGAGGACACTCGCGACGCACGCGCTGTCGATCTTCGGGGACCAGAGCGACGTGATGGCGGTGCGACCGACCGGCTGGGCGATGGTGGCATCGTCGGACGTGCAGTCGGCTCAGGACCTGGCCGCGATCGCCCACACGGCCACGCTCGAGTGCCGCGTGCCGTTCCTGCACTTCTTCGACGGCTTTCGGACCTCGCACGAGGTGAACGTGATCCGATCGCTCCCGGACGAGGTGCTGCGCGACCTCGTCGACGACCACCTCGTCCGGGCGCATCGCGAGCGCGCCCTCTCCCCCGACCACCCGGTGCTCCGCGGGACCGCACAGAACCCCGACGTGTTCTTCCAGGCGCGCGAGGCCTCGAACCCCTTCCACGCGATCGTCCCGCAGGTCGTGCAGGGGACGATGGACCGGTTCGCGAAGCTCACAGGCCGCGCGTACCACCTGATCGACTACCACGGGGTGCCCGACGCCGACCGGGTCATGGTGCTGATGGGATCGGGGGTCGGCGCAGTAGAGGAGACCGTCGACGCGCTGGTCGCCCGGGGCGAGAAGGTCGGGGTCGTGAACGTCCGGCTGTTCCGCCCGTTCCCCGTGGAGGCATTCGCCGGGGCGCTCCCACGCTCCGTGCGGGCGATCGCCGTGCTCGACCGGACGAAGGAGCCGGGCGCGCCGGGCGAGCCGCTCTACCAGGACGTCGTCACCGTACTCGCCGAGCGAGTCTCGACCGGCGTCCTCCCCGTGATGCCGCGGGTGATCGGCGGACGCTACGGCCTCTCTTCGAAGGAGTTCGATCCGCCGATGGCCAAGGCCGTCTTCGACGAGCTCGCGAAGGATCGGGCGAAGAACCACTTCACGGTCGGCATCGTCGACGACGTCACGCACACCTCGCTGGAGGTCGACCGCTCGTTCATGACGGAGCCCGATGAGGTCGTGCGGGCCGTGTTCTACGGGCTCGGGGCCGACGGGACGGTGAGCGCCAACAAGGCCTCGGTGAAGATCATCGGGGAGGGAACGGATCTCTACGCACAGGGCTACTTCGTCTACGAC
>DATEQE010000322.1:0-2687 GCA_035272825.1 Actinomycetota bacterium | reverse complement strand
CCTCGACCTCGTCGATGTCGGTCCCTCCATCCTGTCGATGTACGGCATCGACGCGCCCGAGGGCGCCGTCGGAAGGAGCTTCCTGTGACCCATCACCCAGAGCCGAAGGGCTTCACCGTCTGGTTCACCGGCCTGTCCGGGGCCGGCAAGTCCACGGTCGCCGAGATGCTCTATCACGAGTTCCAGGCCCGTCAGATGAAGACCGAGATCCTGGACGGCGACGTGGTCCGGCAGAACCTGTCCAAGGGCCTCGGGTTCTCGAAGGAGGATCGCGACACGAACGTGCTCCGGATCGGTTTCGTCGCCGAGCTCCTGACCCGCAACGGCGTCGCCACGATCTGCTGCCCGATCTCGCCCTACAAAGAGACCCGCGACCAGGTGCGGGCGATGATCGGGGAGTTCGTCGAGGTCCACGTGCACGCCACGCTCGACGAGCTCTCGCACAACCGCGACCCCAAGGGCCTGTATAAGAAGGCGCTCGCCGGCGAGATCAAAGGGTTCACGGGCGTCGACGATCCGTACGAGGTCCCCGAGCGCCCCGAGCTGGTGCTCGACACGATGGTCGAGTCACCGGAGGGATCGCTTCAGCGCACGCTGAACAAGCTCCGGGAGCTCGGCTACCTCGAGGACGACTCGGTGCTGGTCGAGGGCGACCGGCTGCATTCGGGGCTGACCGACCTGCGGGTCCACGAGACGGGACACGTGGTCAGCGAGGGCTGATGACGGGCCCCCGGGTGGGGCCCTCGGCCACGGCGGGCCACGGGCGAGGCTCGTTCAGCCTCAGGTGAACGTGGTCATCGACCTCGAGTCTTCACCCGCCAACCGATCCGCGCAAGCCGGTCCGGTGGCACCTCCGTGGTACGTTCATCCCATGGAGTGACGGCGTCCACCCGGAGCGGGTGGGCGCCTCTGCATATCCGGGTCTCTCGGCCGGGAGGCGGGCCAGGAGGACGACATGGAGATCGAGATCGGCAAGGGGAAGATGGCCCGGCGCGCGTACGGGTTCGACGAGGTGGCGATCGTCCCGTCCCGGCGAACGCGAGATCCCGACGATGTCGACATCTCCTGGCAGATCGACGCCTACACGTTCGGGCTCCCGATGATGGCGTCGGCGATGGACGCGGGCGTCTCGCCGGCGACCGCCGTCCGGATCGGGCAGCTCGGCGGGCTCGCATGTCTGAACCTCGAGGGCCTGTGGACCCGCTACGAGGATCCGGAGCCCGTCTACGAGGAGATCGCAAACCTGCCCGACGAGAAGGCGACCGGGCGCATGCAGGAGCTGTACCGCGAGCCGCTCAAGGACGAGCTCGTGGAGCAGCGGATCCGCGAGATCAAGGAGGGTGGGGTCGTCTCGTGCGCCTCGCTCACCCCGCAGCGCGTCGAGCGGTACGCCGAGGCGGTCATCGGCGCCGGCCTCGACATCCTCGTGATCCAGGGGACCGTGGTCTCGGCCGAGCACGTCTCGACCCACAGCCAGCCGCTGAACCTGAAGGAGTTCATCGCGACCTACGACCTGCCAGTGATCGTGGGCGGATGCGCCTCGTACACGACGGCGCTCCACCTGATGCGGACGGGCGCGGTCGGCGTGCTGGTCGGCGTGGGTCCCGGGAACGCATGCACGACGCGTGGCGTGCTCGGCGTCGGCGTGCCGCAGGCGACGGCGATCGCCGATGCGGCGGCCGCGCGCATGGAGCATCTCCGCGAGACCGGCCGCTACTGCCACGTGATCGCCGACGGTGGCATGCGCACCGGGGGCGACATCGCCAAGGCGATCGCCTGTGGGGCGGATGCGGTGATGATCGGTTCGCCGCTCACGCGCGCGTACGAGGCGCCGGGTCGCGGCTACCACTGGGGGATGGCGACGTTCCATCCGACGCTGCCGCGCGGCGCGCGCGTCAAGACCCAGCAGGTCGCGACCCTGGAGGAGATCCTCACGGGTCCCGCCCACGAGAACGACGGGACGTTCAACCTGTTCGGGGCGCTCGCCACCTCGATGGCCACCACCGGCTACGCCACGATCCGCGAGTTCCAGAAGGCCGAGCTCGTCGTGGCGCCCTCGATCAAGAGCGAGGGCAAGACGTACCAGACCGCCCAGCGCGTCGGGATGGGTCACTAGCGACGTGGCCTCGCCCGGGCGCCCGGTCCTGGTCGTCGATCTCGGGGCCCAGTACGCGCAGCTGATCGCGCGCAGGATCCGCGAGTGCCACGTGTACTCGGAGATCGTGGCGCACGACCTCCCCGCCTCCGAGCTCGCCGCGCGCGCGCCTTCGGGCATCGTGCTCTCGGGGGGCCCGGCGTCGGTGTACGAAACAGGGGCGCCGACCCTCGATCCCGGCGTGTTCGAGCTCGGCGTCCCGGTCCTCGGGATCTGCTACGGGCACCAGCTCATGGCGCAGACCCTCGGGGGCGAGGTCGAGGCGACGGGGCAGCGCGAGTACGGCCGAACGGAGCTCCACGTGACCGAGCCGGGGGTCCTGCTCGAGGACCTGGCGGCCGACGAGCAGGTGTGGATGAGCCACGGCGACGCCGTGACGCGGGCCCCCGAGGGGTTCCGCGTGACCTCCCGGACCGACGCGATCCCCATCGCGTCGATGGAGGACCCCGAGCGGTCCCTGTACGCGGTGCAGTTCCACCCGGAGGTCGCGCACACGCCCAAGGGGATGGCCGTGATGAAGCGGTTCCTCTAC
>DATEQE010000321.1:0-7115 GCA_035272825.1 Actinomycetota bacterium | reverse complement strand
CGATCCAGGCCAGCCTGCGGACGAACGCCTACCGGTCCGTTCGGGAATCGCTGTCCTTCAAGCTCCGCTCCGAAGCGGTCCCGGAGATGCCGAAGCCGTTCCCGTTGTTCGAGGTGTTCGTCTACTCGGCGGAGATGGAGGCGATCCACCTCCGCGGCGGTCGGGTGGCCCGCGGCGGCATCCGCTGGTCCGACCGGCGTCAGGACTATCGGACCGAGGTCCTCGGGCTCCTGAAGGCGCAGATGGTCAAGAACGCCGTCATCGTGCCGACGGGCGCGAAGGGGGGTTTCGTCCTCAAGCGCGCGATCGAGGATCCGCCGGCGCTCAAGCAGGAGGCGACCCGTCAGTACGAGACCTTCGTCCGGAGCATGCTCGACCTCACGGACAACCTCCTCGACGGTGCGGTCGTGCATCCGCCGTCCGTCGTCGTGGCCGACGAGGATGACCCGTACCTCGTGGTCGCGGCCGACAAGGGGACCGCGACGTTCTCGGATACGGCGAACGCGATCTCGGCCGAGTACGGCTTCTGGCTCGGCGACGCGTTCGCCTCGGGCGGGTCGACCGGATACGACCACAAGGAGCTCGGGATCACGGCGCGCGGCGCCTGGGAGTCGATCAAGCGGCACTTCCGTGAGATCGGCACGGACGTGATGAACGAGCCGTTCACCGTGGTCGGCATCGGCGACATGTCGGGCGACGTGTTGGGCAACGGCATGCTGTACTCGGATCAGATCTGCCTGGTCGCGGCGTTCGACCATCGACACGTGTTCGTCGACCCGGCGCCGAACCCGGCCGTGGGGTTCGCCGAACGCCGTCGGTTATTCGAGCTGGCCGGGTCGAGCTGGGACGATTACGACCGCTCCAAGATCTCGGACGGCGGCGGGGTGTGGGCGCGCTCGGCCAAGTCGATCGACATCTCGCCCCAGACCCGCCTCGCGCTCGGCATCGAGGCCGAGGAGCTCTCGCCGAGCGAGCTGATCTCGGCGATCCTGCGCGCCCCCATCGACCTGCTCTACAACGGCGGCATCGGCACGTACGTCAAGGCGACGACCGAGTCTGACGCCGATGTCGGCGACCGCGTGAACGACGACCTCCGCGTTGACGGCAAGGACCTCCGGTGCCGGGTGGTGGCCGAGGGCGGTAACCTCGGCTTCACGCAGCGCGGCCGGATCGAGTTCGCGCTCGCCGGCGGGAGGATCAACACCGACTTCATCGACAACTCGGCCGGGGTCGACACCTCGGACCACGAGGTGAACCTCAAGATCCTGCTCGGCCTCGGGGTGGCGCGTGGGGAGCTCACGATGGAAGAGCGCAACGCCCTGCTCGCCGACGTCGAAGGAGACGTCGTCCGACACGTGTTGTACGACAACTTCCTGCAGGCGCAGGTCCTCTCGCAGGAGGCCGTCACGTCCGCCCACCACATGGAGGCGTACGAGGACCTGATGGTCGGGCTCGAGACGCGCGAGGTCCTCGATCGCGACCTCGAGGCCCTGCCGAACGCGGAGGAGATCGCGGAGCGCCGGCGCACGAACCGCGGGGTGACGCGCCCAGAGCTCGCGGTGCTCCTCGCGTATGCAAAGCAGAGCCTCACGAACGCCCTCCTCGAGTCCTCGCTCCCGGACTCGGCGTACCTCGAGACCGACCTGCGCGGGTACTTCCCGGCGCAGGTGGTCGAGCGGTTCGGCCCGCTGTTGAACGAACACCCGCTGCGTCGTGAGCTGATCGCGATGCTGGTCGCCAACGACGTCGTGAACTCGCAGGGCATCACCTTCGTCTCGCGCGTCGTGACCGAGACCGGGGCGGACGCCGCGGACGTCACGCGTGCGTACCGGATCGCTCGCGACGTCACCGGCGCCGTCGAACGGTGGGAGGAGATCGAGGCGCTCGTCGGTGCGCTCGAACCGTCGCTCCTTGACGACCTGATGGAGGGCGTCGACCGGCTGGTCGAGGTGACGGCGCGATGGTACCTGCAGCACGTCCCGGGGCAGCTCGGCCGGGCGATCGTGGCGCACGCGGGGCCGTTCCGAGCGTTCGCGACCGCCGTCGGCGAGGTCGCGCCGGCCGGATGGCGCCAGGAGCGCGAACGCGCGGCGTGGGCGCTGATGGACCGGGGTGTCCCCGAGGGCATCGCGCGAGCGCACGTCCTGCGGCCCTTCCTCGTGCACGGTCCGAACGTGGCGGACGTGGCCCTCGCCACAGGCCGGTCGTTGGAGGACGTGACCCGCGCGTTCTTCCTGGTGGGAGAGGCGACCTACCTCGACTGGCTGGGCTCGCGCCTGTCCGAGGTCTCGACGACCACCCGGTGGCATCGCTGGGCGCTCCAGGCCCTGGAGGATGACCTCAGGCTGACCCGGCGGCAGGTGGCCGAGAAGGTCCTCGGGGAGGGTGACGTGCGGGCGCCGGTCGAGGAGGCCCTCGCCGCGTTCCTCGAACGACGGGAGGAGTCGATGACCCGGCTCGGCCGGTTCATGCGCGGGATCGCGCTCGAGGAGGCCAGCGATCTCGCCGCCCTCACGGTCGCGGTGCGGCAGGTCCGGGCGCTCTCGGCCTGAGCCTTCGGGTCGCCGCCCGCCTGGTGCTTGCAGCGTCGGCAGCGCCCGCTACCCTTGCCTCCGTGGGAGCCCAACCGCGCGATCTCGCGCCCGAGCTCGACGAACGCACCCGCGCGGTCCTGGACTTCGAGCGCTCGTGGTGGCTGGAGCGGGGCCCCAAGGAGCGCCTTATCCGCGAGCGTTTCGGGATCTCGTCGACGAGGTATCAGCAGCTCCTGATGCGAGCGATCGACCTCCCGGAGGCGCTCCGATACGACCCGATGCTGGTGCGTCGGTTGCGCAGGCTCCGCGAGTCGCGTCGGCGCAAGCGCCTCGCGCGGCGGCTTGGGCTTCCCCGGTAGCCGGGGGTAGGATGGCGTGCACCAGCCACCGACCAACAGGAGCTTCTACCTCTCCTTGGCCGCCAGCACGCTCCGCTTCGCGATCATCGTCGCCCTGGTCATCGGGGGCATCGTCGTGATCGATCAGGCCTTCCCGGCGTTGTCCTCCGGCGACGGCGGCGGGGATGGCGGCGGCGCGACCGTTCCGTTGACGGGCGGCACGATCGGCGGCACCGGCACGGACGCCACCGGACCGACCGGCGAGACGGCCACCGGTGGAACGGGCGCGGAGCCGAGTCCGACCGTCGTCGGCGTCCGGATCGCCGTGTTCAACGGCGCCGGGGTCAGCGGCCTGGCAGGCGAGACGCAGGCCCGGTTGGAGGAGCTGGGGTACATCGCTACCCAGGACCCGGCCGACGCGCCCACGCAGTACCCGGTCACGACGATCTACTACAACGCCCCCAAGGACAAGGTCGAGGCTGACTACCTCGCCAGCAGCTTCTTCAAGAAGCTCGACGAGGTCGAGGTGGTCAGGCTCGAGCCCGACACGGCCGACATCGATCCTTCGACGCAGGTCGCGATCTTCCTCGGGAACGACTACGCCACCCTCAAGGCGAGCTGACCTCGACGCGCTGCGGCAACGGGCGGACGTCGCGGGCATCGTCCTCGACTTCGACGGCACGCTCGCAGAGATCGTGGCCCGTCCCGAGCTCGCACGGCCGGTCGACGGCGCCCGAGACGCGCTCGCCGGGCTCGTCGAGCGGTACCGCACCGTCGCGATCGTCACCGGGCGGCGTTCGGACGAGGTGGCGGCGCTCCTTCACCTCCCGCACGTTGCGTACGTCGGTCTGTACGGGCTGGAGGACGGCGCGACGGAGCTGGTGACCGCGGTCGTGCCGCGTGCGGAGGCGGCCGTCACCGAGGTCCCGGAGGCCTGGGTCGAGGACAAGGGGGTTTCGGTGGCGGTCCATTACCGGCAGGCGCCGGATCCGGCGTGGGCGAGAGCCGCGCTGCTGGTTGCGCTGCAGCCGGTCGCGACCGGGGCCGGTCTGGACCTCATCGAGGGCAAGATGGTGGTCGAGCTCGTCCCGCCGGACCGGCCGCTGAAGGGCGGCGCGGTCGAACGCCTCGTAGGCGAGCACGCGCTCGAGGCGCTCCTGTACGCGGGCGACGATCACGCGGATCTCGATGCGTTCGCCGCGCTCGACCAGCTGCTGGCTTCGGAGGTTGTCGGCGTGGCCGTTCGCGTCGCCGTCCGTGGGCCGGAGACGCCGCCGGCGCTAATCGAGGTGGCCGACGTGATCTGCGACGGGCCGGGGGGCCTCGTCGACCTCCTGTGGACGCTCTAGTGCCGCCGCCGCTTGGCGCGCTCGAGATCCTCGAGCTGTCCCCCGACCCACCGTGCGGGCGGGTTCGCGAGCACAAGACGCGAGAGCCCCCGCGAACGCCGGGTGCGCTCGTCCACCGGCATCGCGATCGCCTGTTCGAGGGCGTCGGCCATCTCGTTCACGTCGAACGGGTTCACGGCCAGCGCGTACCGGCCGAGCCGCCCGTACGCCCCCGCGTTGCGGGAGAGCACCAGCACGCCGCGTCGCCGGTTCAGCAACGGTCCCTCCATCGCGACCAGGTTCATCCCGTCGATCACGGGGTTCACGAACAGCACGTCGTACAGGCCGTACGCGGCGATCGCGCCGATGTAGTCATCCTTCAGGCGGAGCTCGATCGGTAGCCAGCCGTCGCGGCCGAGGGCGTCGTTCACGCGGCGGGCCTCCGCCAGGCAGGCCTCCGTGTACTCCCGGTACTCGGGCAACTCCATCCGCGAGGGCGAGAGCAGCGCGAGGAACCGGACCCGTCCGATCCACGACGGGTTCCGGCGAAGGAAGAGCTCGTACGCCTGGAACCCGCGGACCACGTTCTTGGTGAGCTCGAGCCGGTCGACGCGAAGGATGAGGCGGTTGTTGTCGCGCCACCTGTTGAGCGCGTGCCGGAGACTGCGCACCCGCGGCGTCGCCGCCTCCTCGCGCATCGCGCGGGCGTCCACGGAGATCGGGTGGATGCGGACCATCACCTCGCGACCCTCGGTCACGATGCGCGAGCGGGCGAGGTCGACCCGGGCCCCCGGGAACTGACGGGCGGAGAGCAGGAAGTTCTCGGCCCACGCGGGCGAGTGGAACCCGAGGACGTCCGCGCCCATCAGGCCCCCGAGGACCTGATCGTGGATCCGCGCCGGGAGCATGCGGAAGTACGTGGGACCGGCGATCGAGGTGTGCGAGAAGTGCGCGATGAGCGCATCGGGCACCATCTCGCGGAGCATCCTCGGGACGAGCGAGAGGTGGTAGTCCTGGATCAGGAAGGCGGTGTCGCCGCCGAGCGCCTCCCCCTCCTCGGCCAGGGTGGTCGCGAACCGGCGATTGACGTCCACGTAGGCGTCCCACGCCTCCTCGACGTCCGGTCCGAACGACGGCGACGTCACCGTGTCCCACAGGTAGTGGTGCGCGAACCACAGCATCCCGTTCGAGATGCGGTTGTAGTAGCCGTCGTAGAGGTCGGGCGGGATGTCGAGGTACCGGAGGCGGTACCGGACGTCGCCCTCCGCGTGGTCGATCCTGCCGCCCTTGGACGCCGCGACCATCTCGCGATCGCCCTCGGACATCGCGGCGGCCACCCACACGCCCTCCGCCTCGATCAATGCGCTCGACAGCGCCGTAACCAGACCTCCGGATCCGCGACGGGCCTGGAGCCCGCCGCCCTTGGCGCGTTCGAAGGTCAAGGGGCCTCGGTTCGAGGCGACGATGAGCGGTGGGCTCATACCGTGATCCGCGAGATCAGCCTGAGCGTGTCCTCGATCTCGCGGAGGCACAGGAAGCGCGCTCGAACGAGCTCGCGTCCCGCCTCACCCATCGCCTTACCCCGCTCGGGATCCCGCAGGAGCTCGACGACGTGATCCGCGCATTCGCCGATGCCGTTCACCAGGAAGCCGGTCACCCCGTCCTGGATCTGCAGCCGGATGCCCCCCACGTCCCCGCCCACCACGGGCTTCCATTTCCACATCCCCTCGGCGACGACCAGCCCGAACCCCTCGCGGAGCGACTTCTGGACGATCACGTCGGACGCGCGCTGGAACGCGTTCACCGCGCTGTCGCCGACGCCGCTCAGGTTCGTGAGCAGATGGATGTCGGGTTCGCCGGCGGCGTGCTCGGTCGTGAGGTCCAGGTACCGGATGCCCTCCGGATCGTCGTGCGCGAGCGACCCGACCAACGCCAGCTGCGCGTCAGGTACCTCGCGACGGATCAAGCGGAACGCGTCGATGACGCCGAGCGGATCCTTCCACGGGTCGAAGCGTGAGACCTGGGTGATGAGGGGGCGTTCGGGGTCCACGCCGAACGGCGCCAGGACTCCTTGCCAGGTGGACTCCATCATCGGCGCGTTCTTCGGGCTGAGCGGGTCGATCGAGGGTGGGATGAACGCCCGGACCGGCCCCTGCACCCCGGGCTGGACGTACTCCTCGGCCGTGAAGATGGCCGCGTCGTAGTGGTTCACGATCGGTTCGAAGAAGTCCCAGACCGGACGGTACGGGGCCGAGAGGTCGATGTGGCAGCGCCAGATCCACGTGCCCTTGCGACGCGAGCTCTCCTCGAGGACCTGCAGGAGCGCGGCGGGCTGCGGGTCGTGGACCACCACCACGTCGAAGTCGTCCGGCAGCTCGGCCGCGTTCGCGTGCATCCGCTCCCAGTAGGTCTCGCGCATGTCGTCGTCGAGGTGCGTCTCGGCCCCCTGCAGCGCGTTGTGGACGGCCTTGGTGACGTTGAAGAACCGGTCCGAACCCTCGATCACAACCCACGTCGTGGCGACGCCGAGGTCGTTCATTAACGGGACCTGCGTCTGGAGCAGCTCGGAGACGCCGCCGCCGTAGGCGGTGCTGCTGACGTTCAGGACCCGGAGCCCCTGGAGCTGCCGCGCCGCCTCTCGGAGGCGATCGAGGGCCTCCTGCCCTGCCGCCTCCGCGTACTCCGACACACGCTTGGGCTGGATCGGGACGATCGGGAGCATGCTTCGAGTCTACGTGGGGCGGGACGGGGCGGCCGACGGCTCAGACACCGAGCTGCGCGAGCTCTCGCTGCCGGCGATCCGAACGCTCGACGGCCGACATCGCCCGGGCGCGCTCGGCGATGTCGACGAGGTCGACCGGGGAGAACGGCTTCGTCAGGTACTCGCTGCACCCCGCGCGCCACCCGGCCCGGCG
>DATEQE010000320.1:0-2239 GCA_035272825.1 Actinomycetota bacterium | reverse complement strand
GGTGGTCGCCTGCGTCGGCGGTGGGAGCAACGCGATCGGCATCTTCGAGGCATTCCTGCCCGAACCGAGCGTGGGGCTCGTCGGCGTCGAAGCCGGCGGCCGGGGGGACGGGCTCGGCGAGCACTGCCGGTCGCTCACGTTGGGCGAGCCGGGCGTGCTCCACGGGTCGTACTCCTACCTCCTGCAGGACGAGCAGGGGCAGGTGGTGCCGACGCACTCGATCTCGGCGGGGTTGGACTATCCCGGCGTGGGCCCCGAGCACGCGTTCCTCAAGGACAGCGGCCGCGCGACGTACGTCTCGGTCAACGACGAGCAGGCGCTCGAGGGCTTCGCCGCGCTCGCGACGTTGGAAGGGATCCTGCCGGCGCTCGAACCGGCCCATGCGATCGGCTGGCTCCTGCGGCGTCCGCTCGCCGAGGGCTCGCTCGTACTGGTCAACCTGTCCGGCCGGGGCGACAAGGACCTCGAGACCGTGCGGGTCGCGCTGGGCTCGGGCCCGGGGGCGCCGCGTGGCTGATCTGGAGCCGGCCCTGCGATCGCGGCTGGACGCGGGCGGTCGCGCCTTCGTCCCGTACGTCACCGGCGGGCTCGACGGCGTGGACGCGGAGCTGCTGCAAGGGCTGGAGGGGGCCGGGGCCGATGCGATCGAGGTCGGGATCCCCTTCTCGGACCCCGTCATGGACGGGCCGGTGATCCAGGAGGCAGCGCGTCGCGCGCTGGTGGATGGCGCCACGCCGTCGAGCGTGCTCGGCACCATCAAGGAGGCCGGGCTCGAGGTCCCCGTCGCGGTCATGACGTACGCGAACCTCGTCTGGCACGCGGGTCACGAGGCGCTCCTGGACGCGTGCGTCGACGCCGGCGTCACGGGCGTGATCGTTCCCGACCTTCCCGTGGACGAGGCCCTCGACTGGATCGCCGCGTGCCGGCGAGCCTCGGTGGCCCCGGTCTTCCTGGCGGCGCCCGGGACCTCGGACGACCGGCTGCGTGCGATCGGCGACGCCTCGCGGGGGTTCGTCTACTGCGTCGCGACCTACGGGGTCACGGGCGCGCGGGACCGGCTGGCCGAGACGGCCGCAGAGCTCGTCGGGCGGCTCCGCCCGCTCGCGTCCCGCCCGCTCCTGGTGGGGGTCGGGATCGCCGAGCCGTCGCACGCCGCCGAGGCGTGCGCGTTCGCCGACGGTGTCGTGGTGGGGAGCGCGCTCGTCCGACCGTTGCTCGACGGAGACACGGCTACCGCCCTCGGGCTCGCCCGCGCGTTCCGAGCGGCGACGCCGTCCTAGGCACGTGTTCGGCTGTCTTCCTGCAGTCCGCGCATGCTCCCGGTTCCGTACACCTATCACGACGGTCGGCGGGAATCGTCGGCATCGGGCGGGGTGGCCCGCCACCTGCGGAATGTGATAGGTACCACCCCGACGGAAGGGGAGAAAGGGGGCGAACCGCAGTTCCTCATTCGCGTTCGCGTACGACCACGATCGTAGGACACCTTCGGAGGGGGGTTGGATGAAGAACCGCAAGTACTTCACGGTGTTGGCGCTCCTCGGGGCGCTTTCGCTCGTCGCCGCTGCGTGCGGCGACGACGGGGGTGGAGAGACCGGAGCCACGGGTGGCACGTCCGCCACGGGCGGCGCCGTCGACTGTGCCGCGGATGAGTTCGGCTGCGTGGAGATCGCCGCCGGCGATCCGATCCAGCTGGCGTCGCTGCTCTCGATCACCGGGGACACCGCGTTCCTCGGGACGGACAGCAACCACGGCATCGAGCTGGCGATCGACTACCTGGACAACTCGTTCGACGCGACGCCCGGACAGCTCCTCGGGCACGACGTTGAACTCACGCAGGAGGACGACGGGTGCTCCGCGGAGGGCGGCCAGGCCGGCGCGACCGCGATCGCGGCCAACCCGGACGTCGTCGCCGTGATCGGGACCTCGTGCTCGAGCGCCGCGCTCGGCGTCGCGGACACGATCCTGGGGGACAAGGGCATGATCCTGATCTCGCCCTCGAACACGAACCCGGGCCTGACGTCGGAGGAGGCGCACCAGCCCTTCTACCTACGCACGGCGCACAACGACAAGATCCAGGGCGCGATCGTGGCCGACTTCGTTTTCAACGAGCTGAAGGTCGACACCGCCGCGACGATCAACGACGAGAGCCCCTACGCCGACGGACTGGCTGCGGCCTTCCGCGACAACTTCGAGGCGCTCGGCGGCACGATCACCGACACCGAGCAGGTCAGCAGCGCCG
>DATEQE010000319.1:0-3274 GCA_035272825.1 Actinomycetota bacterium | reverse complement strand
GTCGTGGCGATGGTCGAGCTCAAGGCCCGGTTTGACGAGGAGGCGAACATCACCTACGCGCGGGAGCTCGAGCAGGCCGGCGTCCACGTCGTGCACGGGGTCGTCGGGCTGAAGACCCACGCGAAGATCTCGCTCGTCGTGCGACGCGAGGCCGGTGGGGTCCGCCGGTACGCACACGTCGGCACCGGAAACTACAACCCGGTCACCGCCCTGCTGTACGAGGACATCGGCCTCCTGACCGCCGACCCCGAGATCGGGGCCGATCTCACCGACCTGTTCAACCTGCTGACCGGCTACAGCCGGCAGCGCAAGTACCGCCGGCTGCTGGTGGCCCCGGAATACCTGCGTCCGGAGATGGTGGACCTGATCCGGGGCCAGGCCCGAGAGGGCGGCCGGATCGTCCTGAAGATGAACGCGCTCGTGGACCCCGATATGGTCGACGCGCTCTACGAAGCCTCCCAGGCCGGCGCCGAGATCGACCTGATCGTCCGGGGGATCTGCTGCCTGCGTCCGGGTATCCAGGGTCTGTCCGAGCGGATCACCGTCCGTTCGCTCGTCGGCCGGTACCTCGAGCACTCCCGGATCTTCCGGTTCGGCGAGCGGCGTGAGGCCACCCACTACATCGGTTCGGCCGACCTGATGCAGCGGAACCTGGACCGGCGGGTGGAGGCGCTGGTGCCGGTGTCGGACCCGTCGCTGGCGGCACGGCTCGACGAGATCCTCGACGTGCTCATGCAGGACGACATGCTCTCGTGGACGCTCGGCTCGGACGGGGCGTGGACCAAGGTGCGCGGCGAGCGCAGGATCGACGCGCAGCAGCGTCTCCAGGAGCTGGCGGTCGAGCGCGCGGGGTCACGCAAGGCGTGAGCGCGACGGCCGCGTCGACGAACCTCGAGCGGGAGTCCAAGCTCCAGGCGCCCGCCGGGTTCCGCCTCCCCGAGCTTGGCGGCGACGGGCTGGTCGCGACCGGGATGGAGCCCCAGCGGCTCGTCACGGTCTACGTGGACACCCCCGATCTCCGGATCGCTCGGTGGGGGAGCAGCCTGCGATACCGACAGGGCGAGGGCCAACAGAGGGGATGGACGGTCAAGCTCCCCTTACCGACCAACGGATCACAGCTCGTCCGCACCGAGGTGAACTTCGAAGGCGACGACGCGAGGAAGCTGCCGACGGCCGCAGCCGACCTGCTCCGCGCCTACGTCCGTGGGCAGGAACTGGCACCCGTCGCTCGGCTGCACACCGTCCGCCGAGGCGTCGAAATCGGTGACGACGTGGGCAGGCGGCTGGCCGTGGTGACCGACGATGAGGTGTCGGTGATGGACGGACGCCGTGTGGCGAGCAGGTTCCGGGAGCTGGAGGTCGAGCTCGACCCCGAGGCCGATGACGACCTCTCGAACATCCTCATCGACCGGCTGACGCAGGCCGGCGCCGGCCCCCTCGACAACGTGCCCAAGCTCGTGCGAGCCATCGGTTCGCGCGCCGCGTCGCCGCCGGACGTCGAGGTGGCCGAACTCGACGAGCACGCCACCGTGGCCGACGTGGTCCGCCGGGAGCTTGCGACGTCGGTCGTGCGGCTGCTCCGCCACGATGCCGGCGTTCGCCTGGGGGAGGATCCCGAGGCCGTCCACCAGGCGAGGGTCGCCACGCGTCGCGTCCGCTCGGCGCTCCGGACGTTCCGCGACGTGATCGAACCCGATTGGGGCCGATCGCTGCGGGACCGATTGCAAGGGGTGGCCGACGCGCTCGGGGCCGTGCGCGATGCCGAGGTCCTGCGCGACCGGCTCCGCTCGAGGGAACCGTCGCTGCCCGAGGGCGATCGCAAGGGTCTGGATGAGCTCGTGACGATGCTCGAGGTGACCCGGGACGAGGCGCGCGAGCAGCTGCTGGCGGCCATCCGGGAGCCGACGTACGTGGCCCTGCTCGACGAGCTCGTCGAGGCCGCCCGCGAACCAGGGGTGCTCGAGGACGCGGCCGGTGCACCCGCGGCGAGCGAGCTACGGTCCGCCCTCGAGCGGCCCTGGCAGCATCTCGAGCACGCCGTCGAAGGGGCCCGGGAGGATGCATCGGACGCCTCGCTGCACGCCGTTCGGATCCGAGCCAAGCGAGCTCGGTACGCGGCCGAGGCCGTGTCCCCGGTGTTCGGCAAGCGCGCCGAGGCGTTCGGGGAGGCGGCGGCGGATCTCCAGGACGCGCTGGGTGAGCACCAGGACTCGGTCGTGGCGAGGGAGTGGCTGCGGAACGCGGCGGCGAGCGGGGCCGACGCGTTCGTCGCGGGCGAGCTTTCGGCGATCGAGGCCCAGGCGGCGGCGGCCGTCAGAGCCACGTGGCCGAAGGCGTGGAAGGCGCTGTCCCGCAAGCGGCTACGCTTCTGGGCGTGAGCCAGCCCGTCCGCGCGGCAGGAGGCATCGTCCTGCGGGGCGAGGGGCCGGACCGATCGGTGGCCCTCGTGCATCGTCCGCGGTACGACGACTGGTCGTTCCCCAAGGGCAAGCTCGACGCCGACGAGGACGAGGCGACGGCGGCGCTCCGAGAGGTGGAGGAGGAGACCGGCCTGCGGTGCCGGATCGGCCCGAGTGTCGGGGCCGTGACGTATCAGGACCGCCGGGGGCGGGCCAAGGTCGTTCGGTACTTCCGGATGGATCCGGACGGCGGCAGGTTCGCTCCCAGCCCCGAGGTGGACGGGCTCCGTTGGGTGTCGATCGGGGAGGCCGCGCGGCTGCTGAGCTACGCCCACGATCGGAGCCTGTTGCGGCAGGTCATCGCGGGGGTGCCGGCCTCCGCCCTCTACGTCGTCCGGCACGCGAAGGCCGGGATCCGCGCGATGTGGTCCGGTCCGGACGAGGATCGTCCGCTCACGCGCCGGGGGAGGAAACAGGCGCGCGGCCTCGTCGAACGGTTCCAGGGCCTGGAGATCGAGCGCATCCTCTCGAGCCCGTTGCTCCGGTGCGTCCAGACCGTCGAGCCGCTCGGGGAGGCGCGGGGGGTCGCGGTCGAGGCGATCGTGGAGCTGCGCGAGGGCGCGAGCGTCGACCAGCTCCTCGGCGCGCTCGCGTCGCTCGACGAACGCCCGACGGTCGTCTGCGGCCACGGCACCGAGATCGAGACGATGATCGATCGGTTCGAGCGCGACGGCGCGACGATCGAGGGCGCCCGAGGGATCGCGAAGGGATCCGTCTGGGTGCTCGACCGCGAGGGTGGACGGGTCGTGACCGCGCACTACCTGCCAGCGCCGCCCGGTTAGCACGTGGCCTACGACACGCGGTTCGCGGTGCTC
>DATEQE010000318.1:0-2888 GCA_035272825.1 Actinomycetota bacterium | reverse complement strand
CCATCGTCTACTCCTTCTCTCCTTCTGGCTCTCCTTCTGGCTCTCCTTCTGGCTCTCCTTCTGGCTCTCCTTCTGGCTCTCCTTCT
The DNA here is from genome assembly GCA_035272825.1 of Actinomycetota bacterium. GTDB lineage: Bacteria > Actinomycetota > UBA4738 > UBA4738 > HRBIN12 > DASSJM01. Next base: position 2,802 of record DATEQE010000318.1, on the reverse strand, counting down.
GGCTCTCCTTCTGGCTCTCCTTCTGGCTCTCCTTCGGGCTCTGCTTCTGGCTCTGCTTCTGGCTCTGCTTCTGGCTCTGCTTCTGGCTGGACGTCTGATTCCTTGTCGGTCGTCGCGTCGCCGGCGGGCTCGGCCTCCGCGGCGAGCTCGACCTCGGCGGCGGGGTTGGCTTCGGCGTCGGAAGGCCCCGCCTCGGCGGTCTCGACGGTCACCTCGCCGGGGAGCTTCTCCTTGTAGGCCTCGAGCACCCCGAGGAACCGACCCTGGACCGCCTGGAGCATCGAGGCCGCCCGGGTCATCTCGGCCTTCAGCATCCCGGCGACCTTCGAGAGCATCGCCTCTCGCGACTCGAGGGTCGCGAGCGATTGGGCCTCGGCCGCCGTGAGCACCTTGCCGTCGAGGTAGCCGCCCTTGATCACGAGGGCAGGGAACTTCTTCCCGGCGTCCACGACCTTCTTGGCGGTCGCGACCACGTCGCCCTGAACGAACGCGACCGCGGTCGGGCCGTCCAGGAGCGCCTCCAGCTGGGCGACGCCCGCATCGGCGGCCGCGCGCACCATCAACGTGTTCTTGACGATCGCGAACCGGCCCTGCTCGGACAGGGCCCGGCGCAGCTCGGTCGCGTCGTGCACCGACAGACCCCGGTACTCGGTCAGCAGCAGCGCCTCGGCGTCCTGGATGCGCTCCTTAAGCGCGGCGACCTTCGCGATCTTCTCGGCGTTCGGCATCGACCCTCCATGGAACGGGAAACGCGTCCCCGCAGACGGCGGAGACGCGCTCGCGAGCGATGCGTCTTCGTTTCGCCTCGGCAGGTGCCCCGGGGGATTACGTGCTTGCGCACCCCTGCTGTCTGCGGCGAAGGCAAAGGGTACCGAGCCACCGGCTCGGGCGACAACGTGTCAGCCACGAAGGAGCCAACCTCGCGATCATCCGCGCTCAGTAGGGAGCGATCGACCTGCACCGCGACCTGATCGCCGTCGAGGACACACCGATGCTCGGCCGAGCTCGACGAGTCCCTCGCCGCACGGATCCCCGGGTGACGAGCCCCTGGCGGACGAGACCACCGGTCCGTAGGGATCCCTAGGTCCCGGCATCACTCGGCTCGGCGCCGGGCTCGTGCGTGCCGTGGCTAGACCCATCCAAGCGGCGTCGCGCGAACCGACCGGGGAGCAGAGCGAGGCCAAGCAGCGTCAGCGCCCCGAACGTCAGCAGGAGGTCGTACCTCGGGAACGGCTCGTACACGAATCGCACCACGTGCCGGCCGGCCGGCACGGTCCGCCCGACGAAACTGGGCGCGATCATCTCCGGCTCGACCGCGATCCCGTCCACGGTCACCTGCCATCGCGGGTCGAACGACGCCTTCAGCATCACCATCGCCGGGCGGTCGGCGATCACCGTTGCCGCGGCTCTCCCATCCTGCAGATCTACGTCCTCGGTGACGACGGTGCCGGCGGGTGTGTCCGGGAGGTCATCGGCGGTCACGGTCGGTTCGGGGGCCGGCTCTCCCTCGAACGCGACCCCGGGGTTCGCGCCCCTGGCCGGCAGGTCCGATCGGAACCAGTCCTGCCCGCGCAGCCCGAGGTTCGTCCGGTCGGCCGTGATCGGCGGCAGGACGTCGACGAGATCGACGTAGCCGGGGTCGAGCCTTTCCCAGAGCACGTGGCGCCCGCGTTCGGCGACCCTGTCCGCCGGGACGGGGGGCGCCTTGCTCGCATCGAGGATCAGGTACCGCACATCGAACAGGTCGTAGTGCGACGGGTTGGTGTCGGTGAACCGGTACTCGAACGGTGCTGAGAGCGACCACGTCGGCCGGACGAACCCGACGCCCTCGGTGCCCTCGTTCAGGAGCATCACGTAGACGGGCACCTGACCGACCTCGTAGGCCGAGCCCCAGTTGGACCGCATGCCCGCGTAGAACCGACCCGGCCCCCGTGCTCGCGCGATGTCGACCAGGGCGGCGACGTCGGCGCCGCCCTGCTCGTCGGCGACCGCCTGCTGCCCGATCCATTCGGCTCCCTGCGAGGCCCACGCAGTGCGTTCGATGAAGCCGGGGGCGAGGAAGACCACCGCACCGGCGACCGCCAGCGCCGCGATCGCGAAGGGTTGTTCGCGCAAGGCTCGGAGCCGTTGCAGCTGGTCCCGCGCGATCCGCCCGAGCGTGACCGCGCCGAACCCGGCGAGGTACAACCCGGCCAGATGCACCCCGAACACGAACCGCCGAAGGAACAGGTCGCCGGAGCCGGGCAACAGCCGCAGGACGGGTCCGAGCGTCGGCCGTCCGAAGAAGAGCACCAGCGAGACGAGGAACAGGAATAGGAGCACGCGGGCCCGCTCGTCGCGACGGTACCGCCAGAGCGCCACCAGGATGCCGACCGCGACCAGGATCGTGATCATCGGCGGTCGCCCACGGTCGAACAGCTCGCCGCTCGCGAACCACGTCAGGATCCGCTTCGCCCCGAACGAGTCGTAGTAGATCTTCCCGCGCGAGTACTCGTCGTTCACCGTCCACAGCCGGTCGGCGAGCAACGGCACGACCACCCACGCCGCGACGAAAAGGCTGCCGATCCCGATCAAGGCCGCTCGACCGATCCTGCGCAGGAGCTCCCGCCACTTGACGAGCGCGAACACGCCCAGGGAGAGCAACGCGAGGTACCCGGTCAGCAGGTGGACCGCGACCGTCAGGGCCAGCACGAGCGCAGCGAGCCAGTACGAACGGCCCTTCGCGACCGCGCGCCACGACAGGCCCCACGCGAATGGCAACAGCCACATCCCCCACAGCTGCGTCCAGGTTCCATAGCCGCG
>DATEQE010000317.1:0-5449 GCA_035272825.1 Actinomycetota bacterium | reverse complement strand
CTGGAAACTCTCGGAGACGGACCTGCTCTCGCGCTCGCACTGGGTCGACTTCTCGCGCGCGAAGGACGAGATGTTCGTGCACACGGACATCTCGGAGGCCCCCTGGTATGTCGTGGAGGCCGACGACAAGCCGCGGGCGCGCCTGAACTGCATCGCGCACCTGCTCTCGGTGATCCCGTACGAGGCGCGTGATGTGGACGAGATCAAGATCCCGGCGCGTCAGAGCCACGAGGGCTACGTGCGACCCCCGCGCGACACCTACACGTACGTGCCGGATCACGCACGCTTGCTCCTCGGCTAGGCCCGTCCGGACGTCCGTTACCCTCGGTGCGATGGAGCGACTCCAGGGGCTCGACGCCCTGCCGGTGGACCACGATCGCACGGTCGTCACGGTCGGCTTCTTCGACGGCGTCCACCTCGGTCACCGCGCGGTCCTCGGTCGCACGGTCGACGCCGCTCGCGGGCGAGGGCTCCCTTCGGTCGCCGTCACCTTCGATCGCCATCCGCGCGAGGTGCTCACGCCCGGCCAGGAGCCACGCTTGCTGACGACGGTCGACCGGAAGGCCGCGCTGATCGAGGAGACCGGGATCGACACGCTCCTGGTGCTCGAGTTCACCGCGGCGTTCAGCCGATGGCCGGCCGAACGGTTCGTGTCCGACGTGCTCGTCGGCGGGCTCCATGCCGGCCACAGCGTGATGGGCGCGAACTTCACGTTCGGTCACAAGGCCGCGGGGACCATCGAACTCCTGATCGAGCGCGGACCGGCGCTCGGCTTCACCGCGGAACGGGTCGAGCTCCTGGACGTCGACGGGCGTCGGGTGTCCTCGTCCTCGATCCGCGACGCGCTGTCCCGGGGCGATCTCGAGTGGCCCCGCGTGGCGCTGGGACGCCGGTTCGTCCTGGACGGCACCGTCGTGAGCGGCGCGGGCCGGGGCCAAGGCCTCGGCTTCCCGACCGCGAACCTGCGGACCGGGCCGCGCCTGCTGCTCCCCGGCCGAGGGATCTACGCGGGCCGGGCGGTCGTGGACGGCGAGGGCTACGTCGCGGCGATCAGCGTCGGGACCAACCCGACGTTCGGGTCCGAACCCCTGCACGTCGAGGCGTACCTGCTGGACTTCGACGGCGACCTCGTGGGGAGCCAGATCGCCGTCGAGTTCTGGGCGTACCTGCGCGACGAGGAGCGGTTCGACACGCCCGGACAGCTGTCGGCCGCGATCGGCGAGGACGTCCGGCGCACCCGCGACCTCGCTGGGGACGCGTGAGAGGCTCGGCGCCATGACCCAACGCCTCGGACGCCGCGCGCGCGTCCCACTCGGTCTCGTGCTCATCGCGCTCGGGATCGCGGTCGGTGTCCTCGCCTACCTGGTCGGGCGTTCCGACGACGAGGCCGGGGCCCAGGCCGCCGGCGCGACCTCCACGGCTCGGGCGCCGAAGGGCATGCTGGTGATCCACGGCACCGGCGACGTGAGCCTGGACCCGAGCTACATCCCTGCGCTCGCGTCGAACGGGTACGGCTGGGCCTGGAGCGGGCTCGGGGGACTCTTCCGCCACGACGATCTCACCGTCATCAACCACGAGTGCCCTTCGACCGACATCGTCGCGCCGCTCGATAAGCGGTTCGTATTCCGGTGCGATCCGGACGCCCTCGACGACGCGCGCCGGGCGGGCGTGGACGTCGCGAACCTCGCGAACAACCACGGCTTCGACCAGGGCCCGGAGGCGTTGCTCGACTCGATCGAGAACCTCCGACGAGCCGACATCGTCCCGATCGGCGCCGGCGCTTCGCAGGAGGAGGCGGACTCGCCAGCCTACGTCGAGGTCAAGGGCTGGACGATCGGGCTGGTCGGCGTGGGTGAAGTGACCGACCCCGACTCGCAGGTGGCGGTGGGGGACGAGATCGGGACGTCGGTGGGGCGCGACTTCGCGCGTGCGCTACGGGCGATCCGGGAGGCGGAGGCAAACGCCGACCTGGTGATCGTCGTGATCCACTGGGGCGTCGAGCTCGACACCCAGCCCCGCGACTACCAGGTCGACGAGGCCCGCCGGATGATCCAGGCCGGGGCCGATGTCATCTTCGGTTCCCACACCCACCGCTTGCAGCCGATGGACACCTATGACGGCAAGCCGGTCTTCTACGGGCTGGGGAACTTCGTCTGGCCTCGCTTCTCGGCCGAGGGCTCAACGACCGCCGTGGCCGAGGTCGTGGTCCAGCCGGACGGATCGATCACGGGCCGTCTCCTGCCGGCCACGATCGTGTCGGATGGTCATCCCGTCCTGAACGTACCCGGCTGAGGTGAGGACGGACGAAGACTCGGGGAACCCGCCGGCGCGACCGAGTGAGGTCGAGTTCGACCACTTCCTGGTCACGCGGGCGACCTGATCCCTCTCGCGGGCCGCTGACCAGCGCAGACGGGCGAGGCGCGCCCGATCGTCTGGTAGCCTGGTCCGGACCGATGACGCTCACCAAGACCCAGAAGTCCGAGATCATCACGGAGCACCGGCGTTCGGACGCGGACACCGGTTCGACCGAGGTGCAGATCGCCGTGCTCAGCAGGCGGATCGCCGACCTCACCCAGCATCTGAAGTCCCACGCCAAGGACCATGCGTCCCGGCGCGGCCTCCTGATGCTCGTGGGCCGCCGGCGTCGTCTCCTCGAGTACCTGCGACGAGAGGACATCGAGCGGTATCGCGAGATCGTGGCGAAGCTCGGTCTTCGCCGGTAGAGCCCAAGCGCCCGGTGGGGCGCTTTCTCCGTAGGAGGGATGCGAACGGATCACTGATCGGAACCGGAGGCGGGCGTTCCCCGCGGTCGGTTCTCAGTAGCGAGCCTCCGATCTCAAGGATCGGCGGTTCACCACTGACAACCGGCCCGGCCCCGACCTCCCCAGCCGCGCGGCGCGACCGCGCCGCGCATCCAGACACGAGGAGGCATCGGCCTATGGCCATCAACCTTTCCCGAGAGTTCGGGAACAGCACTCTGTCGTTCGAGTCGGGCAAGCTCGCCCTCCAGGCGGGCGGCTCGTGCGTCGTGACGTACGGCGAGACGCAGGTCCTCGCCACCTGCACCACCGCGCAGCCCCGCGAGGGGATCGACTTCTTCCCGCTCACGATCGACGTCGAGGAGCGCATGTACGCCGCCGGCAAGATCCCCGGCGGGTTCTTCCGCCGCGAGGGTCGCCCGTCCGAGACGGCGATCCTGACGGCGCGCCTCACCGACCGCCCCATGCGGCCGAGCTTCAAGGACGGCTACCGCGACGAGGTCCAGGTCGTGATCACCGTGCTCTCGGTCGACATGGCGCGCCAGTACGACATCCCCGGCATGAACGCCGCGAGCCTCGCGACGATGCTGTCGGGGATCCCCTTCGAAGGCCCGGTCGGCTCCGTCCGGCTCGGGCTGATCGGCGGCGAGTGGGTCATCAACCCCACGTTCCAGGACCTGGAGGAGGCCACGTTCGACATCGTCGTGGCCGGCCGCCGCAACGATTCGGGGCAGGTCGACATCCTGATGATCGAGGGTGAGGCACCCGACAACACGTGGGCGCTCCTGCAAGGGAGCGGCACGACGCCGACCGAGCAGGTCGTCGCGGAGGGCCTGGAGGCGGCCAAGCATGCGATCGACGAGCTGATCGACATGCAGCTCGAGTTCATCGCCACGGCCGACGTCAAGCCCAGGCCGTTCGAGCCCAAGCAGCTGTACGGCCCGGACACCTGGGCGGCCGCCGAGTCGTTCAAGGAGCGCCTCGAGACCGCGATCGTGCCCGACCGTTCGGAGCGCGAGGCCGGGATGGCCGAGATCAAGGACCTCTTGAAGGCGCACCTGCTCGAGACCTGGGGCGCGGAGTCCTACGCCGCGCGCCAGTCCGAGATCTCGCCCGCGTGGAAGGACCTGCAGAAGAAGGTCATGCGCGCGCGCGTGATCGAGCACGGCGTCCGCCTCGACGGCCGCGGCCCAAGGGACATCCGGCCGCTGTCGGCCGAGGTCGGGCTGATCCCGCGGGCGCACGGCTCGAGCCTGTTCAACCGGGGCGACACGCAGGCCCTGAACGTGACCACGCTCGGGATGCTCCGGATGACCCAGATGATCGACACGCTGGACCCGGAGGAGAGCAAGCGCTACATCCACCACTACAACTTCCCGCCGTTCTCCACCGGCGAGGTGGGCCGCATCGGTTCGCCACGCCGTCGCGAGATCGGCCACGGGGCGCTCGCCGAGCGGGCACTCGTGCCGGTGGTCCCGACGGAGGAGGAGTTTCCCTACGCGCTCCGGCTCGTGTCGGACATCCTTGGCTCCAACGGCTCCACGTCGATGGCGAGCGTCTGCGCGTCGACGCTGTCGCTGATGGACGCGGGGGTCCCGATCAAGGCCCCGGTCGCGGGGATCGCGATGGGCATGATCGCGGAAGGGGACACGTTCGTGACCCTGACCGACATCCTCGGCGCCGAGGACGCGCTCGGCGACATGGACTTCAAGGTGGCGGGGACGAGCGAGTTCGTCACGGCGATCCAGCTCGACATGAAGGTCACCGGTCTGCCCGGCGAGGTGCTCGCGGGCGCGCTCGAACAGGCGAAGGAGGCGCGGCTCCAGATCCTCGAGGTACTGCGCGACGCGATCCCGGAGCCCCGGACCGAGGTCAATCCGAAGGCGCCGCGGATCCTCACGATCAGGATCCCGGTGGACAAGATCGGCGAGGTGATCGGTCCCAAGGGCAAGAAGATCAACGAGATCGTGGCCCTGACCGGCGCCGACATCGACATCCAGGACGACGGGACCGTGTTCGTCGGGGCTCGCGAGGCCGGTGGGGCGGACGAGGCGGCTCGCATCATCGACGAGATCGCGAACCCGCGCCCGATCAGCGTCGGCGAGCACTTCACCGGCACCGTGGTCAACACGACCACGTTCGGTGCGTTCGTGAACCTGGTGCCGGGGCGCGACGGCCTGATCCACATCTCCAAGCTCGGCAAGGGAAAGCGGCTCGCGAGCGTCGAGGACGCGGTCAAGGTCGGCGACACGATCGAGGTCGAGGTCCAGGACATCGACGATCGCGGGAAGATCTCGCTCAAGCCCGTGGGCGAGGAGTGGGCGATTCCCGAGGGGATGGAGCAGGAGGCGCAGGACCGGCCTCCGCGTCGCGATCGCGACCGCGATCGCCGGCCTCGCGACCGCGACCGACGCCCCCGAGACCGCGGGCGCGAACCGAGCGATCCCGCGTAGCCGATGTCGATCGGACGCACGGAGTTCACCTCCGGCCTGCGCGTCGTCACCGAGCGGATGCCCGGCGTCCGCTCGGTGACGCTGGGCTTCTGGGTCCTCGCCGGTTCGCGTGACGAGCCTCCGCCGATCTCGGGGTCGAGCCACTTCCTCGAGCACCTGCTGTTCAAGGGGACGAAGACCCGGAGCGCGCGCGACATCGCGGAGGCGTTCGACGCGGTCGGCGGCGAGGTGAACGCG
>DATEQE010000316.1:0-7531 GCA_035272825.1 Actinomycetota bacterium | reverse complement strand
GATCCACGCCTCCCCGATCGGTGACGTCCTCGCACCTTCCGACGGCGACCACATGCTCGTCCGGCTCGAGACGCGCACGGAGACCCGCTTCACAGGACCCCAGACGCTCCTTGAGGCCGGCCACCCAAGGAACGTATCCCGCTCGTTGCAGGCAGGCTACTCGCGCCAGGGGAGCCGGACGCCGCGGTCCGCGGCCACCGCGAGTGCGTCCTCGTAGCCTGCGTCGGCGTGCCGCATGACGCCGGTCCCCGGGTCGGTCGTGAGTACGCGTTCGAGCCGCGCCGCTGCGTTCTCGCTGCCGTCGGCCACCACGACCATGCCCGCGTGGATCGAGTACCCGATCCCCACGCCGCCGCCGTGATGGACGCTCACCCAGTGCGCGCCGGCCGCGGTGTTCACGAGCGCGTTCAGGATCGGCCAGTCCGCGATCGCGTCCGAACCGTCCTTCATCGCCTCCGTCTCGCGGTACGGCGAGGCGACGCTCCCGCTGTCGAGGTGGTCGCGCCCGATCACGATCGGCGCCGAGAGCTCGCCGCTCGCGACCATCTCGTTGAACCGCAGGCCCGCCTTGGCCCGCTCGCCGTAGCCGAGCCAACAGATCCGCGCCGGCAGCCCCTGGAACGCGACCCGCTCCTCGGCCATCTCGAGCCAGCGGTGCAGCCGCTCGTTCTCCGGGAAGAGCTCGGCGACCGCGCGGTCGGTCTTCGAGATGTCCTCGGGGTCGCCCGAGAGCGCCACCCAGCGGAACGGGCCCTTGCCCTCGCAGAACATCGGCCGGACGAACGCCGGCACGAACCCCGGGTAGGCGTAGGCGCGCTCGTGCGCGAGCCCGCCGGTTTCGGCGCCGGCCCGCAGGTTGTTCCCGTAGTCGAACACCACCGCGCCGGCGTCGAGGAAGCCATCCATCGCCTCGACGTGCTGGGCCATCGATTCGAACGAACGCCGTTCGTAACCGGCCGTGTCGGCCTCTCGCAGCCGGGCGGCCTCCTCGAGCGACAGCCCCGCCGGCACGTACCCGCCGAGCGGGTCGTGCGCGCTCGTCTGGTCGGTCACCAGATCCGGCGCGAACCCGCGCGCGAGCAGCTCGGGCAGGACGTCGGCGCAGTTGCCGACGACCCCGATCGAGACCGCCTCGCGGGCCGAACGCGCCTCGTCCACCCACCGCAGCGCCTCGTCGAGGTCGTCGCTCTCGCGGTCAAGGTAGCGCGTCTTGATCCGACGCTCGATCCGCGCCGGATCGATCTCGACGCAGAGGGCGACGCCACCGTTCATCGTCACGGCGAGCGGCTGCGCGCCGCCCATCCCGCCGAGCCCACCGGTGAGCGTCACGGTCCCCGCGAGCGACCCGCCGAACCGCTGCGTCGCGGCCTCGGCGAACGTCTCGTACGTCCCCTGCAGGATGCCCTGGGTCCCGATGTAGATCCACGAACCCGCCGTCATCTGCCCGTACATCGTGAGCCCGGCGTGCTCGAGCTCCCGGAACGTGTCCCACGTCGCCCACTTCGGCACGAGCATCGAGTTCGAGATCAGCACGCGCGGCGCCATCTCGTGCGTCCGGAAGACGCCGACCGGCTTACCGGACTGCAGGAGCATCGTCTCGTCGTCGCCGAGCGTTCGGAGCGTCCGGACGATCGCATCGAACGCCTCCCACGACCGGGCGGCCTTCCCCGTCCCGCCGTAGACGACGAGGTCCTCGGGACGCTCGGCGACGTCGGGGTCGAGGTTGTTCATCAGCATCCGCATCGCGGCCTCCTGCGGCCACGAGCGGCACGAGAGCTCGGTGCCACGGGGTGCTCGGATCTCGCGAGCGCTCACGCTCGCGATGATAGGACGGGACGCTCGCGGTGGCTTAGGCCGGCTGCTCGGTGGTCCTCGGCCGCGCCAGGACCTCGCCGATGCGCGCGAGGAGCTCGGGCGTGTCGAACGGCTTGATCACGTAGTCGTCGGCGCCGACCGCGAACCCCTCCAGCCGGTCGGCCGACAGCCCCATGGCCGTGAGCAGGATCACCTTGGCGCCCGCGGTGCGTTCGTCCATCCGCAGCCGGCGCGTCAGCTCGAAGCCGTCCATGTTCGGCATCATCACGTCGGCCAGGATCAGGTCGGGGCACCGCTCCTGGGCGAGCTCGAGTGCGCGGTCGCCGCTCCCCGCCGTGCGGACGTCGTAGCCGGCGGCCGAGCATTCGATCTCGAGCAGGCGGGCGATGAACGCGTCGTCGTCCACGACGAGCAGGGAGGTCCCCGCCGGCCCGTGGAACGGTGCCTGGAGGGCGTCGGTACCCATCACTCAGCAATCGGCACGTCGGGCGTCCGGGTGAAGCTCCGGGGACCTTTCGAGACGGCGCCTCCGGAGAACGGGTGGGGCCGTTCGTGGGAGGATGAGCCGACGCGAGGCTCGGAGGGTGGCCGGAGAACAGGATGGACGTACTCGACACGGTGCTCGACGCGGTCGGCGACACGCCGCTCGTCCGCCTCGACAAGGTCGCCCGGAGCGTGCAGCCGACCGTCCTGGCCAAGCTCGAGATGCTCAACCCCGGCGGGAGCGTCAAGGACCGCATCGGCCTGCGGATGATCGAGGCGGCCGAACGCGAGGGCCACCTGAGGCCGGGGGGCACGATCGTCGAGCCGACCTCCGGCAACACGGGGCACGGGCTCGCGATCGCCGCCGCGATCCGCGGCTACCGCTGCATCTTCGTGATGCCCGACAAGATGAGCCAGGAAAAGATCTCGCTCCTTCGGGCGTACGGCGCCGAGGTCGTGATCTGCCCCACCGCCGTCCCGCCCGAGTCCCCCGAGTCCTACTACCGCGTCGCCGACCGCCTCGCGGAGGAGATCCCGGGCGCGTACCAGCCGAACCAGTACTTCAACGCCGAGAACCCGGCCGCGCACTACGAGACCACCGGCCCCGAGATCTGGCGCCAGACCGATGGGACGGTCGATGTGCTGGTGGCGGGGGTCGGAACCGGTGGCACGATCACGGGGGCCGCCAGGTACCTGAAGGAGCAGAAGCCGGACCTGCTCGTCGTCGGCGCCGATCCCGAGGGGTCGATCTACTCGGGCGACGTCCACCCGTACCTGACCGAGGGCATCGGCGAGGACCTCTGGCCGGCGACGTTCGACCCGTCGCTCGTGGACCGCTACGTGCGGGTCTCCGACCGGGACGCGTTCCGGATGGCGCGCCGGATCACGCGGGAGGAGGGGATCCTGGTGGGCTCGTCCTCCGGTACGGCGGTCGTCGCGGCGCTTACGGTCGCCGCCGAGCTCCCGGCCGAGATCACGATGGTCGTCATCCTGCCCGACACCGGCCGCAACTACCTGTCGAAGGCGTACTCGGACACGTGGCTCCTGCAGTACGGCCTGATGGAGCGTCCCGAGATCGTGCGCGTCGAGGAGGTCCTGTCCGCCAAGCACGGACATGTCCCGCCCCTGGTCACCGTGAACGCACACGCGAAGGTCCGCCAGGCGATCGACGTCCTGCACGAGTTCAACATCTCGCAGGCCCCCGTCGTCCGGGAGGACGGTGTGGACGTGGCGCAGTTCGTCGGCGGGGTGCACGAGAAGGCGCTCCTGGACCGCATCTTCCGCGACCCGGACGCCTTGCAGGCCGACGTGGCCGAGATCATGGGACCGCCGATCGGCCTGGTCGAGTTCGACGCGCCGATCGAGCTCGCGTTCGAGACGCTCCAGCACGGTCCCGCCGTCCTGGTCGAGAAAGCGGGGCAGGTCCTCGGCGTCCTGACCCGCAGCGACCTCCTCGAGTTCCTCGCGCACCGTTCCCGCGTCTGAACGTGCGCGCACTGGGGATCGACGTCGGGGTTCGCAAGGGGCTCGACCTCGTGCTGCTCGACCAGGAGCGGGCGGTCCTGGACACCGCGCGGCACGTCGCGGTAGACGACCTCCACAAGCTCGTCCCGGATTTCGGCCCCGACGTGGTGGCGATCGACGCGCCGCCCGCCTGGGCATCCTCCGGCCGCTCCCGCCTGACCGAACGCGAGCTCCGGTGGTTCGGCATCCAGTGCTTCAACACGCCCTCGGATCCGAAGATGGCCGAGCATCCGTTCTACGAGTGGATGACGATCGGCTTCCGGGCGTTCCGCGTGATCGAGGACGCGTTCCCCCGGTACCGCAGCGGTGCGGCGAAGGGTTCGGCGATCGAGGTGTTCCCGCACGCGACCGCGGTGGTGCTATCGGGGTTCCTCCCGCCGAAGGGCATGAGTCCCCACGCGTGGCGGCGGACGGTGCTGCGCGCGCAGTCGGTCGACGCGGCGGCGCTCCGATCGACCGACCAGGTCGACGCGGCGCTCGCGGCGCTCACGGGGCTGTTCGCGCTCGAACGCCGATTCAGCGCCCCGGGCGATCCGAGGGAGGGCAAGATCGTCCTGCCGGCCGCGACCCTCCCCGCGCGCCCGTATCGGCGTGCCACCGCCCCCGCTCGCCCCCGCGAGCAACCGCCGCTACCGGGACTCGCGTCCTGCGCCTGTGGGGATCCCGCGTGCACCTCGCTCACCGGGCGCGAGTTCGCGCCCGGGCACGACGCCAAGCGCAAGTCGGCGCTGTGGGCCCGCGCCCGGCAGGGGCAGGATGCGGTCGACGAGCTCAGGCGTCGGAGGTGGGCGATCCCTCCGGAGATGCGATGAGCGGGCGGGCGCGGTGAGCGAGGACCCGATGCGGTTCGAGACGCGGGCGATCCACGTCGGCCAGGACCCCGACGCCGAGTACGGCTCGGTGAACGTGCCTATCTACCAGACCTCGACGTACGCGCAGCCCGCGGTGGGCAAGCCGAAGGCATGGGACTACGCGCGCGCAGGCAACCCGACGCGCGAGGCCTTGCAGCAGGTGCTCGCGTCGCTCGAGGGCGGCTCGAAGGGCCTCTGCTTCTCGAGCGGGCTGGGCGCGACGACCACGTTGCTGCTCACGCTGAAGCCCGGCGACCACGTGCTGATCTCGGACGACGTCTATGGAGGGACGTACCGGCTTCTCGCCCGCGTGATGGACCAGTGGGGCCTCGCGTTCGACACGGTGGACATGACGGACCTCGTCGCGTGCCGCTCCGTCGTACGGGAGAACACTGCGCTCGTGTGGGTCGAGTCCCCCACCAACCCCTTCCTGAAGGTGATCGACATCGCCGCCGTGGCGGAACTCGCGCACCGGGCAAGCGCGCGATGCGTCGTCGACAACACATTCGCGACGCCGTATCTGCAGCGGCCGCTCGAGCTCGGGGCCGATGTCGTCCTGCACTCGATGACGAAGTACCTCGGCGGGCACTCGGACCTGATCGGCGGTGCCCTCGTGACGAACGACGAGGAGCTGAGCGAACGCCTCTCCTTCCTCGTAAACGCGGCGGGTGCCGTCCCGGGTCCGATGGACTGCTACCTCGCGCTCCGTGGCGTGAAGACGCTCGCCCTGCGGATGGAGGCCCATTGCCGAGGCGCGAAGAGGATCGCGGAGTTCCTCCAGGGCCACCCGAGGGTCACGCGCGTCCACTACCCGGGGCTGCCCGGGCATCCGGGGTTCGAGGTGGCCGTGCGGCAGATGAAGGACTTCGGCGGCATGGTGAGCTTCGAGGTCGACACGCGCGACGAGGCGATCCGGGTGGCCGAGTCCACCGAGCTGTTCTTCCTCGCCGAGTCGCTCGGCGGCGTCGAGTCGCTGATCGAGCTCCCCGGCCCGATGACGCACGCGAGCGTCTCGGGCTCGCCGATCGAGGTGCCCGACACACTGATCAGGCTCTCGGTGGGGATCGAGCACCCCGACGACCTGGTCGCGGACCTGGAACAGGCCCTCGGCTAGCCTTCGATCACCAGCTCGCCGTCGGCCGTCGAGATCGCGATGCGATGCACGCCTGGCGGGCCGTCGTTCACCCGGATCGGCAGCTCCTCGCCGCCGAGCCAGTCCCGCAGGCGCTCGGCGTCGCCACCGACCTCGACCCACGCGATCCCCCCAGCCCGAACGCCGTGGCCGGCACGAGTTCGGCCCGGGTGCAGCTCGTCCGGGATGTCCCAGGTCAGGAAGAACGGCATCCAGGGCTCGCGCCTCGGGTCGTCGAGCCCGGCCATCCGCCAGCGGACGGCCTCGCCGTCCGGCCGCCGCCTCGACCCGGCGACGACCTCCAACCCGAGGTGCGACGCGACCGCGTCCAGGTCGTCGGTGACCGCGGCGATCGTGAACCACCCACCGCCGCCCTCGGCGTGCTCCAGCACGCCCCTGCCGAACCCGGCCCCGGCCGCGGTCGACGGATCCACCGCGGCCACGAGCTCCAGGTACTGGTCGCCCAGCGGCACGATCCGGTTCGCCGTGCCCCAGCGCTCGTGCCGTCCGCCCTCGATCGAGTCCAGCCCGAACTCGTCGCGGAACCGGACCGCAGCATCGTCCAGATCGCCGACGGCGTACGCGACGTGGTCGATCCCGAGCACGCGGCCACCCTAGCCGGAGCTCACCCCTACACTCGGCACGTGGTCCGCAGGCTGGTGCCCCTGGTCCTCCTGGCCGTCGCGCTTGGCCCGACGACCGCCCGGGCGCAGGAGGGATTCGAGCGTGAGGTCCAGGGGTTCGGCTTCGCCGTGAACCTCGCGTTCGCCCCCAACGGGACGATGTTCGTCGCCGACAAGGACTCGGGCGAGATCCGGATCGTCCGCGACGGGGAGCTCCTCGACGACCCGTTCGCGACACTGCCGGTCCAGGTGACCGTGAACGAGACGGGACTGCTCGGCGTCGCGGTCGACCCCGCGTTCCCCGACGAGCCGTGGGTTTACGCCTACTACACGGGCACCGACGTGCAGAACCACCTCGTGCGGATACGGGCCGACGGCGACCGCGGGACCGAGATCCAGCCGCTGCTCGACCTGCTGCCGGCCACGGCCGGCTGGCACAACGGCGGCGACCTCGCGTTCGGACCCGACGGCAAGCTCTACGTCTCGGTCGGCGACGGGCACGACGGGAGCCGCTCGCAGGATCCGAGCGGCATCGGCGGTCGCATCCTTCGCCTGAACCCCGACGGCTCGATCCCCGCGGACAACCCGTTGGGACCCGACAACCCGACCTTCGCGCTCGGGATCCGGAACTCGTTCGGCCTGTGCTTCGACCCCGAGACGGGTGACCTCTGGGAGACCGAGAACGGGCCGACCGGCGACGACGAGATCAACCTGATCGAACCGGGCGCGAACTATGGGTGGCCCGAACACCTGGGGCCGGGCGGCGAGCCCGTCTACGTGGATCCGGTCCTCGACTTCCCGGACACCATCGTCCCGACGGGGTGCGCTGTATCCGACCGCGTCCTGCTCTTCGGCGAGGGCTACGGCGGCAACCTCCACGCAATGCCGCTGCCCGGCCCCGGTGAGGGGATCGTTGCGAGGTTCGACGGAGGGATCACCGACCTCGAAAGCGCCGCGGACGGGTCGCTGTGGGTCGTCACCCCGACCGCGCTCTACAAGCAGACGGGTCCGATCGCGGGCGCCTCCCCCTCGACGTCGATGAATCCCGGGGAGCAAGAGCCGCAGAGCGGGCTCGTGACGGTCGGTGGGCTGCTGATCGCCGG
>DATEQE010000315.1:0-8917 GCA_035272825.1 Actinomycetota bacterium | reverse complement strand
CCACTGACGACGCACACACCTACGCTGCGTGCGGGTTGCCCGCGCCGACGGGAGTCTGCTAGGACTGGACCTGACCCCTACCCCCAAGGAGGGACCATGCGACGACGTATGGCGTTCGCTTGCGCCGTGCTCGCGATGGTGGCGACCACCATCTCGGGAACGACAGCGTTCGCGGGCAACGGAGGGTTCACGACCTCGAGACCCTCGATGCTCACTCCGATGAAGGCTGGTGTCACGGTCACCCCGCTGCTGACCGTCGGGGACGTGCTTCCGAGCGGCTTCCGCTTCGAGGCCATCCCGGACGGGATCTCCCTGCGAACCAAGGGCAACGGACGTGTGGACCTGTTCGTGAACCACGAGACGAGCAAGGTGCCGTTCCCGTTCGGATACGCGCTCAACCCCCAGCAGCGCCCCTCGGCGGCCAACGGGGAGAGCGATTTCGACAACTCGCAGGTCAGCCGGCTGATGCTCAACCAGAACTCGGCCGGCGTGCTCAACGGCTCGTTCGTCGTCCCGAGCAGCGGCGGCTTCCAGCGGTTCTGCTCGAACTACCTCGCGACCAGCAAGGAGGGGTTCGACCGCGAGATCCTGTTCACGAACGAGGAGTCACCGGACTACGTGTTCCGGCAGGAGGACTCGTGGCCGCCGCCGATGGGCGACGCGGCCGAGGAGGAGAACGGCGTCGTGATCGCGGTCGACGTCAAGCACGGGCGGTACCAGACCATCTACGGGATGGGCCGGCACAACCACGAGAACAACGTCGCCATCCCCGGGTTCACCGACCTGGTCGTGCTCTCGGGCGACGACACGTTCACGAGCGGCCCGCTGACGATCCCTCCGGGCGGTCCGAACACCGAGCCGTCTGCGGCATCGCAGTCCCAGCTGTACTCGTACATCGCGTCCGACACGGACTCGCTGCTCGATGACGAGGGTGACCTCTGGGCGTTCGTCTCCGACAACACGCGCTTCGACGACTATTACGACTTCGTGCCCGGCTCGGCGCAGGCGGTGAGCGGGCACTTCATCCCGGTGCCGAAGAACATCGCCACGGGGAAGAACTCCGACGGCTCGGAAGTCACCTCCGCCGATGTCGGGTACCCTGCTCCGCCTACGGACGGGAGCTGGCAGAGGGACCTCCGTACGCCTATCGCGACCGGCATCGACGGCCCCCAGTGGGTGCTCGAGTACTGGAGTCAGCTGCACAACGTCTTCGATTTTGTCCGCGTAGAGGACATCGCCTATGACAAGCGCCCCGGCATGGGGAACGTCGTCTACGTCGTCGACTCGGGCCGTGGAACCGCCGGTGTTTCACAGCCGGGGCGTTCGACGAACGGCCGCGTCTGGAAGATGGTGCTCGATGCGAACGACCCCACGGTGGTCACCTCGCTCTCGATCGCGGTCGAGGGCGATGACAACCCGGTCAAGACCCTGGGCGAGATCCACCAGCCGGACAACATCGAGACGACCCAAACCGGCTTCCTGGTGACCGAGGATCCCGGATCGAGCCAGCAGTTCGTGCTGGCCGATCAGGGCCTTCCGAACGCGACCACGGCGCGTCTGTGGTATGTCCCATTCTCCGGTTCCCCCGAAGTCGTCGTGAAGATCGACCAGTCGGCGGACGGCGGTCCGACCGATGTCGGCCCCGCCCCCACCGGGAACCTCTCGATCGGCAACTGGGGCGCATGGGAGACGACCGGCATCGTCGACGCGTCGGCAGGGTTCGGGCCGGGAGCGTTTCTGATCAACGTGCAAGCCCACACACTGTGGGTCGAGAAGGCACCGGGCACAGACAGCTTCCCGCCCGCTGGACCCGACTTCACGTACAAGCGCGAAGGAGGACAGCTGTTGTTGCTCCGTATCCCCGGGGTCTGACCGCGGCGAACGAACGGACAGGGGCGCCCCTCGGGAGCCCCTTCCGGCCCCCGGGCTCGACGGCGGCGAGCGCGCGCGAAGTCGACGGCGACCGCCACGGCGTCGGCCGGCGGCATCGGGCCGTCGCGGCGGAGCCGGTCGGCGAGCGTCTCGCCCTCGACGAGCTCGGTCACGATGAAGTGGGAACCGTCGTCCGACCCGCGGTCGATCACGGCGACGATGTTCGGGTGGCTCAGGCCTGCGGCGGCGCGGGCCTCGCGCCGGAACCGCTCGACGAACTCACGGTCGCGGTCGAACGGGGGCGCCAAGACCTTGATCGCCACCCGGCGACCGAGCTGCCGGTCGAGCCCCTGCTCGACCCGAGCCATCCCGCCTTGGCAGAGCAGCGGGCCGAGCTCGTAACGGTCGGCGAGGACGTGCCCACGGACACGTTGGTCTGCTGCACGAACCTGGGCTTATCCACGGGGCCCCGCCCGTACGCGTGGCGGCTCGCGGGTCAGCCGGCGCCCCGCCACCCCCGAAGAACCGGAAGAGCCACGTCTTGCCGGTCGACATCCGGCGGATTCTACGCTCGGGGCGCGAGCGCCCGCGCGGACAGACGCCGGAGCGCCTCGAGCATCCGGTCGACGTCGGCCTCCCTCGACAGATAGTTGACGATCCCCGCGCGCAGGTATGTGGCGCCCCGGATCTTCGTCGTTGAGACCCACGCCTCCCCGCTCGCCTCGAGCGCGAGCTGGAGCCGGTCCTGGTACGCGTCGAGCGCCTCGCCCTCGAGCCCCTCGGAAAGGTGGCGGAAGCACACCACCGAGAGCTCGGGCTCCTCGGGGACGACCTCGAAATCCGGCGCCTCCCGGCACCGCGCAACGAGGTACGCGGCGAGGTCGACGTTGTGCTCGATCAGCCGGGCGAACCCGGAGGTCCCCAGGTGCTTCCACGAGAGCCAGAGCTTCAGCGCCCGGAACCGCCGGGTGCCCTCGATCGAGTACTCGACCCAGTTGAGTTGGGCGTCTTGGGGGCTGGGATGGCGGTAGTACTCGGGAGAGCTGTGGAAGGTCTGCCGCAGGTCCTCGCGCCGCTTCACCACGAGCGCCCCGATGTCGTACGCCTGGAAGAACCACTTGTGCGGGTCGATCGTCACGCTGTCGGCGAGTTGCAGATCCGGGACCCGGGGCGCCACCCGCGGCGAGAACGCGGCGCCGCCGCCATACGCGGCGTCGATGTGGAGCCACAGGCGCTCGCGTTCGGCGAGGTCGGCGAGCTCGCCGGTGAGGTCGACGCTGCCGGTGTTCGTCGAGCCCGCCACCGCCGCGATCGCGAACGGCACGAGGCCGGCGGCGCGGTCCTCCGTTACGGCGTCGGCGACCGGCGCGGCGTGCAGCCGGAACCGCTCGTCCGAGGGCACGATGCGCAGCGTCTCGGCCGGGAACCCCAGCACATCGAGCGCGCGGGCGATCGAGAAGTGCGCCTGGTCGCTCGCGTACACCCGCGCGCCCTCGAGCGCGCCGGCGCGCGGCGGCTCGTCCAGGCCGAGCAGCCGTCGCAGGTGGATGTCCCTGGCGACGGTGAGCGCCATGATGTTGGCCATCACGCCGCCCGACGTGAGCACCGCCCACGAGCCCTCGCCGAACCCGATCAGCGTCCGCAGCCACGCCGTGACCTCCTCCTCGACCAACGCGCCCACGGGGCCGGCGACCCAGACGTCGACGCCCTGGTTCACCCACTGGCCGAGGACCTCGCCCGCGATCGACATCGTGAGCGGCGGGGGCGTGAAGTAGCTGTAGGACCCGGGGTGCTGCGTGTTGAACACGTACGGCGCGACGCGCTCTCGGAACTCGCCGAGCACCTCGTCGGCCTTCGCGGCGATCTCGGGAGCCGGAGTGGGCTCTCCCGACGGGCCGTAGAAGGCGCGCCGCATCTCCGGATACGGCATCGATCGGAGCGGCCGCTCCATCGCCTCCTCGTACAGGTAGCGGAGCGCCTCGTCCCAGATCGCCTTCCCCAGCCGTTCGAGCGCGGGGCGAGAGGCGGCCTCGTCACGGAGGTCGACGAGCTCGGGTTCGGGATGGTCGGCGAACGGATCCGGCACGGCGGCGAGGCTAGCACCCGGCGCGGCCGCGACGCCTACGCCTGGAGGGCGGTGAGGACCGCGACCCCCACGGCGATCACCACCACGCCGGCGAGTTGGACGCGAGCCAGCCGCTCGCGGAACATGAAGAACGCCGCCACGGTCGCGATGGCGGCGAACTGCGACCCGAGCACCGCCGCGACCGCGATCCCGTGGCGTGCGCCGATTGTGAACGCGACCAGGCCGGCGACCTCGAGCACGCCCGAGGCGAGCACCAGCGGCGCGGCCTCGCGCGTCATGCGCAGCCGCCCCGTGACCGCGAGCGGGACCGTGATCAGGAGCACGGCGATGGTCCTGGACGGAAAGATGATCCAGGCGATCGGGATGTCCTCGGACAGTCGGCCCATCGCGAACAGGCCCAGTCCGAAGAACACGGCCGCGCCGATCGCCAGCGTCACCGCGAGCCCCTCTCGCCGATCCGAACCCACGTCGTCCGTTCGGGACATGCTCGAGAGAACGACGCCGACGACGATCACCCCGAGCGCGATGCCGGCGCCGGTCGCGATCTGCTCCCCGGCGACCACCGCGATGACGGCCGCCGCGGCCCCCTGCGCCGACGTGATCGGCGCGACCACCCCCACCTTGCCGACGCGGAGCGAGCTGTACACGAGCAGGAGCCCCGTCGTGTTGCCGATCGCCGTCACGAGGAGGAGCGCAACCTGCTCCCGCCCGAGCCCGTCGGGTACGCCCTGCGCGAGCGCGAACGGCGCCGAGATCACCGAGCCGATCACCAGCACCCACCCCAGCACCGCGACGGGCGGGATCATCCGCGTCGAACGGCTGATACACAGCGCGGAGGCCGCCCACATCGCGGCCGCGATCAGGCCGCCGAGGATCGCGATCACCGGGCGGGCGCGCCCTCGAGCAGCGCGCCCCGGTGCTCGCCGCGCCCCGGGCACGTGGTCACGGCGGAAAGGTTACGCGGGCACCCGTCGCCGGGCGTGGTGCCGGGCGACCCGGGTGCGGTTCCCGCAGGCGTTCGAGCACCACACGCGGTCCGATCGCGTCGCCTCGAAGTAGATCCCGCAGGCGCCGCACCGCCGCGGGGACCGATCCGGGTCGCCCAGCAGCTCGATCGCCGACCATGCGATGCGGGCGAGGAGTAAGGGGGTCGGGCCGGCCGACAGCGGGGTGTCGGCAGCTCCGTCTTGCGCCAAGCGCATGACGCGCGGCACTCGGGCGCTCGCCTCGTTGATGCGCTCGACGGCGGCGGCGGGGAAGGGACCGCCGCCGATCGAGGCGTCGAGCAGCTCGCGGATCGAGGCCCGCAGTGTCACGAACTCCGCCAGCCGGAGCGAGACCTCGGCGTGCTCCTCGGGTTCGAGCGCGCCCTCCGCCTCGAGCCAGGCCGCGAGATCGCCGGCCGAACCCAACCGGACGTTCGCGAGCGACAGCGCCGCGGCCGAATTCACGTGTTGAGTCTGACTTCTCCATTAGCCAGATACAAGCATGGAAACTGATCTCGCATCAGAACACCATTAGAGGGAAACGGAAGCTCGGGAGCCCCGCTACCTGATCAGCCGCGAGAGACGCCTGTCGGCGAGGACCTTGCCGCCGGTCTGGCAGGTCGGGCAGTACGTGACCTCGTGGGACTCATAGGAGACGCGTCGGAGGTCGTCCCCGCACACCGGACAGGGCTCGCCGTAGCGGCCGTGGACCGTGAAGTGATCGCCGATCTTGGTCTTTAGGCCGCCCGTTCGGCGCCGCTCGGCCGCGAGCGCCTCGCCGAGCACGCTCGCGACCGCGGCGAGGAGCTCCTTCCGCTGCCCCGGCTCGAGCGACGCGAGGGACGCGTACGGCGAGAGCTTCGCGCGGTGCAGGATGTCGTCGGAGTACCCTCGGCCGATCCCGGCTACCGTCCGCTGGTCGCGCAGGATCGTGTGCACGTGCCGGCCGTCCTCCCCTTCCAGGACCAGCCGCTCGAACTCGGGCGAGTCGGGCTCGGGCCCGAGCTTCGCGAGCGGCCCCTCGTCGCCCTCGGCCAGGATCCACCAGCCGGCCTTGCGCTCGCGCCCGAACTCCTTCACCAGCACCGACGGACGCTCCTCGAACCGGAACCGCACGACCGAGCCCCGTGGCTTCGTCGACTTCGGCGGGTCCTCGACGTCGACGCGTCCGCCCTGCGACAGGTGCACGAGGACGCGGGGCCCGCCGAGCTCCCAGACCAGATACTTCCCGCGGCGACCCACCCGTTCGAGGGTCCGGCCGCCCAGCTCGGACGCGCGAGGGGTCACGGTCTTGAGGGAGGAGAACTGCAGCGGGTCGGCCGCCGAGAACGCGGAGCCGCCGACCGCGTCCGTCAGCCGTTCGGCGAGCGCCTGCACCTCGGGGAGCTCGGGCATCAGACCCCGTGCGCCGGGGGCCAACGGACCGGGGTCATCGCCCCGTCACGTCGGCCACAGTGCGGCGGACGATCTGCGCGCACTCCTCGACGCGATCTCGGTGCGTCCGATGCGACAGGATGCACGCCCGGATCGTGAATCGGTCCTCGACGACCGTGCTCGAGAGCACGACGCGCTTGGAGGCGTTGATCAGGTCGAGCAGTTGGCGGTTGGCCTCGTCCGAGCCGTCGCGGAGCCGGAAGGGCACGACGGTGAGCTCGGGCTCCCACGGCAGCTCGAGCTCGGGGATCGTGGAGAGCTCCTCGTATAGGTACCGGGCCAGGTCCAGCTTCTCGTCGAGCGCCTCGCGGAACGCGTCCACCCCGTGCAGGACGAGCGGGAACCACACGCGCAGGCCGCGGAAGTCGCGCGAGAGCTCGGGTGAGTACTCGGTGAAGTTCGGCAGCTCGTCCTCGGGAGGGAAGTCCTGGAGGTAGGCGGCGCCGACGAAGTGCGCCTCGCGCAGGCGCGCGCCATCGCGGACGACGAGGGACCCCGTCCCGTACGGCAGGAACATCCCCTTGTGCGGGTCGAGCGTGATCGAATCCGCTCGCTCGATCCCATCGAACGCCGCGCGCACGCGTTGGGTGAGCTGGAAGAAACCACCGTACGCCGCGTCGACGTGGAGCCAAAGGTCGTGCTCGGCGGCGACGTCGGCGATCGCGGCGATCGGGTCGATCGCGCCCGTGTTCGTCGTCCCCGCGGACGCGACCACGAAGAACGGCGTGCGGCCGGTCGCACGGTCGGACTCGAGCAGCTCGCGCAGCGCGTCGACGTCCATCCGGAGCTCGGGCGTGCACGCGACCGAGCGGACGTTCGCGCTCGGGAACCCGGCGATCGCCGCCGCCTTCGCGTTGGACGCGTGGACCTGTTCGGAGACGTAGAGGGCGCCCGACAGGAAGTCCTCGGGGAGCCTGGCCTTGCGCGCGGCAACCAGCGCCGACAGGTTCGCCATCGAGCCGCCGGAGGTGAGGATGCCTCGGGCGTCGTCGCCGTACCCGAACAGATCGCAGAGCCAGCGGACGACATTGTGCTCGATCTGCGCCCCGACCGGCGCCTGCCCCCACATGTTCACGAACCGGTTGATCCCCGTCGCGAGGAAGTCGCCGAGGGCCGCGGCGTACAGCCCGCCTCCCGGGATGAACGGGAGGAAGCCCGGTCCGGTGGTGTTGTAGGAGTTGGCCGCGATCAGGTCCACGGTGTCCATGAGCTGGTCGAAGCTCCCGGGTCCGTCCGGCGGGGCGCCGCGCACCGAGCGGGCGGCCTCGATCGCGCCATCGACGTCGGAGGCGGCGGCCTCGTCCTGGGACTGGACGAACTCGACCAGGTACCCCAGCGCGGCCTCGCCCATCGCACGCATCTGCTCGGGGCCGGGTTCGAGGGGATACGGCATCGCGCCCATGCTACGGAACGCGGGCGCGGACAGCCGTTCGGCTACGCGGAGCGGGTGACGGCCTCGAGCAGCCGTCGGGAGGCGTCGGCCACCTCGTCGACGGCCCCGTTGAACGCGTCCTCGTTCCGTTTCGAGGGCGCCCGGTAGCCGCTCACCTTGCGGACGAACTGCAGGGCCGCCTCGCGGATCTCGGTCTCGGTGGCCGGTACGTCGCCCTCGCGGAGCCGCTTGATGCTTCTGCACATGCGCCGATGGTACCGGCTGCCGGATCGAGCTCTGGACCCGACCGAGGTCCTTGCCCGGGTCCCACCCCGACCCTATCCTGCTCGAACGCATGTTCGACGCGATGGAACGCCTCAACGCGGAGCAGCGAGCGGCCGTCGAGCACCTGGGGGGCCCGCTGTTGGTGGTCGCCGGGGCCGGCTCGGGCAAGACGTGGACGCTCGCCTGCCGGGTCGCGAACCTGGTGGATCGCGGCATCCCGCCCGAGCGGATCCTGCTGCTGACGTTCACCCGCCGCGCCGCCCGAGAGATGCTCTCGCGCGCCGAGCAGCTGACGGGCGACCGTGCGCTCGGCCGGGTCTGGGGCGGCACGTTCCACGCGACCGCCAACCGGCTGCTGCGGCTGCACGGTGGGGCGCTCGGCCTGTCCCCCGGCTTCACGGTCCTGGATCGAACGGATACCGCCGACCTGATGGACCTGATCCGCGGCGAGCTGGGGTTCGGCCAGGGCGAGCGGCGGTTCCCGCGCAAGGACACGCTCGCCGACGTCTACTCGCGCACGGTGAACAGCCGCACCAAGCTCGCCGACGTGCTCGAGCGCGAGTACCCCTGGTGCGCGGAGGAAGGCGAGCCGATCCGCACGATCTTCGAGCGCTACACCGAGCGCAAGCGCGCGCAAAGCGCGCTCGACTACGACGACCTGCTCCTGTTCTGGGACGCGCTCTGCCGCCACCCGGCCGCCGGGCCCGCGATCTCGGAGCTGTTCGACCACATCCTCGTCGACGAGTACCAGGACACGAACCCGCTCCAGGCCGACATCCTCGCGTCGCTGCGCCCCACCGGCGAGGGCCTGATGGTCGTGGGCGACGACGCCCAGGCGATCTACGCGTTCCGGAGCGCGACCGTCGCCAACATCCTCGAGTT
>DATEQE010000314.1:0-7827 GCA_035272825.1 Actinomycetota bacterium | reverse complement strand
CCGCCGACGACGATCTCGATCACGAACGGGATCGCGATGGCCACGAGCAGCGCCTTGGTGACGCTGACCCCGCCGCGCAGCGGCCGCCCCGGCCCCCGGCGGAAGTCGCGACGGGCCTCCGCCACGCACTCGGGGCACTGGAAGCCGACCGGCGCCGGGATCATGCAGTCCGGGCAGATCGGGCGCTCGCACCGAGTGCAGTGCACCCGTGTCTGCACGTCGGGATGCCGGTAGCACACCTCGATGGTGGGCGCGGGAGGGGAGGGCAGATGGTCCTCGGCCATGGAGCTCATCCTACGGGTGCTTCGACCGTACGACCGTGCGGGTTCGAGACCGCGGCCTATCCCCTCATCGGGGGGAGCGCCTCGAGCTCGGTCTGGACCTCGCGCTCGCTCCACATCGAGCTCCAGCGGTCCACGATCGTGCCGTCCGCGCCGATCAGGAACAGCCACGGCTCGGTGAGATCGCCGTTCGGCATCTGCAGCCAGTCGAGTGCGGCCTGGTTCAGCACCTGCTGGTCGAAGTCCTTCCAGATCTCGACGTGGATGAAGACGGCTCGCTCGTCGTACCGGTGGGAGAGGTCCTCGACCATCTCGGTCACCGGGCCGCAGAACCGGCTGACGCAGAACACGGGCGTCGCGAACACGACGAGCGCCGGCCGGCCCTCCGCGATCGCCCGGGCGATCGTCCACTCGTGGAGCTCGGGATCGGGGATCGTGCCCTTGGTCGCGGCGCGCGAGTCGATGGCCGCGAGGGGCACGCCCTTCGAGTGCACGGTGAGGTTCTTCGTCGGCTGCGCTCGGTCGCCGGGGGCCGGCAGCGAGGGATGCTGCTGCACCGCGAACGAGGCCTGCGCCGTCTGCGGGCCCAACCCCTGGACGTCAGCGGTGACCTCGGCCACCCAGACCCCCGCGGTGTCGAAGACCACGCCGGTCGCCTCGTAGACGCCGCGTCCCTGGTTGGGCTGGGTCACGACCGGGCGGCTCGAGCGCTCGGGCGTCCCGAAGGTCGGGACGAAGACCGCGGTGGCCCTCGGGCCGGGCTGCTCGCTCGCCTGCGCCGCGTCACCCACGAGCGAGAACGCGACGTCCACGGTCCCGAAGCTCACGAAGCTGTTGTCGGGCATCACGAGCCCGAGATCCACCCGCTGCGGGGCCCCCGTGTACAGGTCGACGCTCGCGGCCACCGCGACCATGCCCGAGGTGTTCCCGCTCGGGCCCGTCGCCTGCGGCGGCTGGTCGTCGGAGGAGCAGGCCGCGGCCAGCAGGCCGAGCGACAGCAGGGCGGTCAGCGTTCGGATCGGTCTCACGCCGACCATCTTCCCCTGGGATCGCCGGTCGCGTCAGGCGTTCGCGTCGCCGAGGCCCGGGTGGGCGGCGTCGCTCGCGTTCGAGCCGAGCGTGAGGTCCTGGAAGACCGGCAGCACGTCGAACGAGGTCATCGAGCGTTCGGGGTCCTCGCCGACCTGCACGATCTGCTCGGGATCGGCCTGCCCCAGGAACCTGCCGGCCTCGCTCACGTGCCAAATCCCGGCCGGGTCCAGGCCCATCACGAGCGCCGCGGTCGAGTCGGTGGCCACCGGATCAGTCCCGAACACGAGCACGCCGGCCTGCACGGGCGTCCCATCGATCGGGCCGTTGCCTTCCATGCCGACGATCCCGTCGACGATCTGCAGCTCGGGACGCACGGCCGAGGCCACGTCGATGATCGCCTCCTGCAGGCCCGCCCAGTGCAGCACGTTCTTCGGCCAGCCGTAGATGCGACCGGGCATACACCCGAAGCAGTTCTTCATCGACAGCGTGGCGCCCGCCCAGTGGTGCGTCTTCATCTTCGGCATCGAGATCACGACGTCGGCCTCGACGACCGGGGCCGGCAGCCACAGCTCGCCGAGGTCGGTGAACCGCGAGTGCAGCGGGACACGGGTGACCGGCGCGAGGTTCAGGTCGACGAACCGAGCCCCGACCTCGGCCAGGCGTTCGCCCAGACCCGAGGCCGAGACCACGAAGGGGGTGTCGCGCCGGTGCCCGGGACCCTCGGCCACGAGCACCGCGGACGCGCCGAGGCGTCGCACCGCCAGCACGGTGGCGGCGACGAGCCTGGGGTCCGTGTTGATGACGGTGCCCGGGTCGTACTCGACGAGGTTGGGCTTGAGCAAGACGGAGCGGCCGGCGAGGGAACCGCCGACCTCGGCCAGTCCCACCTCGACGATGCTCTCCAGGTCGACGTCGTACGAGGCGGCGCGCGCCACGAGGACCTTCGGGCGCCCCGGCGGCGCGAAGGCGTCGTCGTCCCAGGGACGGTGGAACCGATGGAGCAGGCCCGGGATCGCCGCGCCGGCACCCAGGCCCACGGCGGCCGAGCCGGCGGCGACGATGCCGGCCCTGCGGAGGAACGTGCGGCGGTCCATCGGCGTCATCCCGTCACCGCCAGCTCCAAGAGCCCCGGCCCCGAGGAAAGGGCGATCCATGCGAGCGAGATCACGTCCATCGGCGGCGCGTCCAGCGTGGGTTCGAGCGCGTGCTCGAGATCCTCTGCGTCGGCGAGGTCGAGGAGGCGGAACGCGGCGAGCGACATCGCCAGCGTGAGGGGACCGCGCTCGAGCGGCCACAGACGGCGGAGCGCATCCACCCCCCGAAGGACGAGCCCGTAGCCCGATACGAGACCGTGCAGCCCGATCAGGCCGGCGGCGGTCGTCTGCCCGAACGGCGGGAGGTCGACGTAGTAGACGGATCGGTTGC
The DNA here is from genome assembly GCA_035272825.1 of Actinomycetota bacterium. Taxonomy (GTDB): domain Bacteria; phylum Actinomycetota; class UBA4738; order UBA4738; family HRBIN12; genus DASSJM01. The sequence goes on along the minus strand of DATEQE010000314.1, from coordinate 5,089 downwards.
CGAAGTTCCACCCGCCGCCGACGCACTCGCGATCGGCCAGGAACCCGACGGCGCCGTCGATCTGGGTCGTCGCGCCGGGGCGCAGCCTGCGGAACGTGAGCAGGGCTCGTGCCGTGGGCTCCACCCACCCCGCGGTCCCGAGCGCCCAGCCCCAGCCCGGGACGTTCGGGTCGTGCGGGACCACGGGGTCGGAGGGCAGCGTCCGCGCCGGCGTGGCGACGAGGTGGTCGAGTGCTCGTTCGCGTTCGTCGCCGGGTGGGAGGGCGAGCGCCGCGAGCCCGGTGGGAGCGTCGTTCTCGACGGGCCCCGCGGTCAGGCCGAACGAACCGTCCGGCCGCTGCGCCCCCGCGAGCCAGCGGCGCGCGTCGTCGTCGTCCAGCGCGATCGCGGCCAGGGCCGTCGGCTCGGGCTCGGGCTCGGCGCCGGGCGTGGGACCGAACGCGTCCCCGCTCCTGGAGCGGTCCAGGGTCTCGGCCGAACGTTCGAACAGCGAGCTCACGGGAGGAGTATCGGCGTGTCCGGCGCTCGGCCAAAGGACCTAGGGTCCCGCGAGCGCTCCCTCGAGGTCCAGCAGGAACTCCTTGCGCCACTCCTGGCCGCCGTACTTGCCGACCCCGCCGCCCGAGGGCACGACGCGATGGCACGGCACGACGATCGGGATCGGGTTGTCGTGCAGGGCGTTGCCCGCCGCCCGGGCCGCGCGCGGGCTTCCCGCGCGCTTGGCGACGTCCCCGTAGGTGGAGACCGACCCGAACGGGATCGCGGCGGTCGCCTCGAGGACTCGTCGGGAGAACCCCGGCGGCGTCAGCGACCAGTCGAGCGCCGTTCGGAACCGGTGCACCCGCCCCTCGAAGTAGGCCTCGAGCTGTCGGCGGGCGGCGTCGGTGCGCTTCGGGTCCTCCAGCAGTCGGGGGGAGAGTGTCTCGGCGAGCTCCTCGAGCACGTGGTCGAACGGATCCTCCGGGAACGCGAGCCGCACCAGTCCCTTGCCCGTGCTCGCGACGAACAGCGTCCCCACCGGCGTGTCGACCGTCGTGTACCCGATGTCGACGAGCCCGCGGCGCCGAGCCACCTCCAGGGTGGTCGCGGCCGCCCGGCGCGACGCCTCCTCGAACCCCTCGTCCCATCCCACCTGCGGCTTCATGCGTTGACCCCCTGCATCGATCGGAGCTTCCGACGCCCCTCGTAGGCGTTGGCCCTCGCGGCCTCCTCGGAGATGCCGAGCGCGTCGGCGATCTCGGCGTACGAGAGGTCGAGCACGTACCGGTGGATCACCGCCACCCGCTGCATCGGCGGCAGCGTGCCGACCGCCGACCAGAGCTCCGGGTCGCCGTCGGGCGGCTCGGGCGCGGCCCGATCGGGCAGCCGCTCGACGGGGATCGGTCGTCGTCGTTCGCCCCTCCAGTGGTCCAACGTCTTGCGGGTCGCGATCGTGAACAGCCACCCGCGAAGGTTGCTCGCGTCGCGCAGGCTCGGGTACGCGCGCAGCGCCGAGAGGAAGGTCTCCTGGAAGCAGTCGTCGGCCGCCTGCCGACCGACGGTGGCCACCAGGAACCGGTAGACGTCCGTCCGGTGCTCGTCGAGCAGTCGCTGGAACGGTGGCAGCGTCATACCGAAGGACAACGGGTGGGGCACCACCCGTGTGAGACGCGAAGTGACCGGCCGGTCACACGACCGGCCACGGGTACGGGCGCCCCGGGCCGGGTTCGGGGAACCTGCCCCGGCGCAGGAGGTCGCCCACGCGGTGAGCGATCGCGTCGATCTCGGCGGGCGTGAGCAGCGTCTCGAGACGGTCGCGGAAGGGCCCGAACGCGAGGTTCGACCCGAGCCCGCGCAGGTCCTCGAGGAGGTCCTCCGGGATCGGCTCGTCGACGAAGTCCCAGATCACCGTCCGGAGCTTGGGCTCGACGTGGAAGCAGACGCCGTGGTCCACGACGAAGATCCTGCCGTCCCGGGCGAGCAGGCAGTGGCCCGACTTGCGGTCGGCATTGTTCGCGACCAGGTCGAAGAGCGCGATCTTGCGGAACTCGTCGGCGCGCTCGCTCCGCATCGTGAGGTAGTGCTGGTCCGGGTCGAACGCCACGAACCGCTGCACCGAACCCGTCCCCTGCGGCCCCTCGCGCAGGACGGTCGCCGGCACCCACGGCCAGCCGAGCGCGTCCGCCACCACGTACGCGGCGACCTCCCGGGCGGCCAGCGTTCCCTCCTCGAAGTCCCAGAGCGGCGCCTCGCCCGACTGCGGCTTGTAGACGGCGAGCATCTGATCCCGATCGGCGCGCACCCGGGCGAGGAAGGTGAAGTTCGAGGCGCGGGGGAGCAGGCCGAGGACCTCGAGCGTGCCTCGTTCCAGGAGCGCGAGCGCCGGGGCGTCGTCTCGGATCGGTTCAACGTCGGTGCCCGCGGTCCGACGCTCCGACGGTTGCCGCTCGGGCTCGCCGGAGGTCACCGGCCCGCGCTCTCGCGGTGCCCGTTCATCGCGGGGCACATGTGCCCCTGCGGATCGATCGGGTTCCCGCAGTACCGGCACTTCGGCCGCCCGCGCTGCGCGACGGCCGCGCCGTGCCGCGCGAGCGCCAACATCTGCTCGCGGGTCGCCCAGAGCCGAACGCGCCCGGGTTCGGGGCCCTCGTCCACGGTCGCGGCCTCGCCCTCGGGCTCGTCGTCGCTCTCGTCCTGTTCGTCCTCTGGCTCGTCCTCTGGCTCGACCTCTGGCTCGACGAGCTCCTCGATCTCGAGCAGCATGAGGTCGCGCTCCTCCGCGTAGCCGATCGAGAGGCGTCCCGCGCGCCAGAGCGGTTCGAGGGGCGGTTCGAGACCCAGCTCCTCGCTCGGCGGTCCCTCGCCGGTCTCGCGCCCGACCGTGGCCAGGATCTCCAGGATCGAGGTCCCGAGGAGCTCGACCTGCTCCTTCTCGACCAGGATCGTCACCGAACGGTCGCCCTCGCGCGCCTGGAGGAAGAAGGTGCGCTGGCCCGGCTCGCCGACGGCCCCCGCCGTGATGCGGTCGACGCGCTCCAGATCCACGAGGCTATCCTCCCACCTTCTCGCGGCCGGTCCGCAGGACCGCCAGGTCGCCGGTGTCGTTCAGGGTCAGCAGGCGCGGGACGCCGGCCGTCAGCGAAACCGCGGTGATCGAGCCCGGGTCGATCGACAGCCGCTGGAGGTGGTCGGCGTGCATCCCGGCGAGCTGCGCGACCAGCAGGCGGATCACGTCGGCGTGCGAGATCACCACGATCGTCCCGCGCGGGTGCTCGGCCACAAGCTCGAACGCGGCGTCGACGGCTCGCGCCTGCACCTCGAGCAGGCTCTCGCCCCCGGGGAAGCGGACGTTCGACGGCGTGGCCATCACCCGACGCCACAGCTTGGTGCGTCGGAGCTGCGAGATCGAACGTCCCGTCCAGTCGCCGTAGCCGACCTCGATCCACGCGCGCCGGACGTCCACGCGGCGGCGCCTCGCCTCGGCGAGTGGCGCCGCGGTCTCGCGGCATCGTTCGAGCGGGCTCGAGACGATGTGATCGACGCGGATCCCGTCCAGCCGCCCGACCAGTCGCTCGGCCTGCTGCCTGCCGGCCTCGTTTAGGTGCACGCCGCCCGCCCACCCGGTCAGGCGCTTGCCGGCGGCGTCGGTGTGCCCGTGCCGAACCAGGAGCAGGGTCGCCATTCGGCGTAGCGTACCCGGGGCTTGTCTCGGCCCCGAGACGCGATCCCGTCATGCGGAAGCCGGCAACCGCACCTCGAACCGGGTCCCCTGACCGAGCTCACTCGTCACCTCGACCCGTCCGCCGTGGTTCTCGGCGACGTGCTTCACGATCGACAGGCCGAGCCCAGTCCCGCCGGTCTCCCGCGACCGCGCGCGGTCGACACGGTAGAAGCGTTCGAAGATCCGGGGCAGGTCGCGGCTCGGGATCCCCAGGCCTGTGTCGACGATCGCGAGGACGACCTCGTCGTCGTCGCTCGTGAGGTCGACGTCGACGTTGCCTCCCGGTCGTGTGTAGCGGATCGCGTTGTCGACAAGGTTTCGCACGAGCAGGGCGAGGTCGCGTGAGGAGCCGCGCACGCGCGGGATGCCGTCGGCCCGCACCGAGAGCCCGACGCCGGCCTCCGCGGCCGGCTCCTCGAATCGCTCTCCCTCGTCCCGGACGATCGCGTCGAGCGCGACCGACTCGTCCAGCGTGCTCCCGGACTCGAGCCGCGACAGGTCGAGCAGGTCGGAAACGATCCGGGACAGGCGCGCGGCCTCGCGCTCGAGCTGCGCGGCGAACCGGGGGATGACCGAGGGGTCCTCGCTCGCCGCCGTCCGGATCGTCTCGGCGGCTGCCTGGATCGACGCCGCCGGGGTCTTCAGCTCGTGCGAGGCGTTCGCGACGAAGTCGCGGCGGACCTGGTCCAGGCGCCTGGTCTCCGTGATGTCGCGGAGCACCAGTACGACCGCGCCGTCGTCCGCCGGGGCCGCGAAACCCCGGAGCACGCGCGCCGGCGCGCCGGTCTCGGCCTCGCTCACCGTCGCGGTGCGCTCGTCGGCGGCGCGGCGGGCGATGCCTTGGAGCCCGAGCGGCAGGAGGGCCTCGATCGACGAGGGTCGTGCGCCGAGCTGAGCCTCGGCGGCCGCGTTCGCGAACCTCGCGTCGCCCTCGGCCCCGAACAGGAGGACGCCCTCCTCCATCGAGCCCAGGATCGTGGAGGCCGAGTCCCGCTCGGCCTCGGACGCCTCCAGACGGCCGTGCAAGTCGGCGACCACCTCGTCCTTGGCGGTGCCCTCGACGCGCGCCCCGCGCCGCGCTCGGACGGCCGCGATAACGGCGGCGACCGCGATCGCGACCGAGCCGGCCGTCAGGGCGATCGGGAGGGCGTCCATCGATGCGGAGTGTAGAAGCGCCCGAACGGGGCCGGTCACGCGTTGTTCACCCGCCCGTGCTTGTTCACATCCCGTTCATGCCGGCGCCGAGGGTCGTTCACCGCGGGTCGGTAGCGTCCCCGCGACGACAGGCCCGATCGGCCAACGAAGGAGGAGCTGGATGCGGAACCGGAGGAAGTGGCTGGTGCTGCTCGCCGCGGTGGCGTCGCTGTCGCTCGTGGCGGCCGCCTGTGG
>DATEQE010000313.1:0-2088 GCA_035272825.1 Actinomycetota bacterium | reverse complement strand
GCAGGTCAGGCTCGGTATCCGATGTCGCGCATCCCGCTCTGAGCGTGACCGCTTGAGCCGGATCGCGGTCCTCGGTGCGGGCGCGATGGGGAGCGCCGCCGCGATGTTGCTCGCCCGACACGACGACGTCGACCTGCTCGTGCTCGATGTCGACGCGGGACGCGCCGCACGGGTCGCAGAGCGCGCGGATGCCGAGGGCCGGGGGTTCGACGCCCATGCGGGGGGACTCGCCTCGGTGCTGGAGGGCGTTGCGGCTGTCGCCGCCTGCCTGCCCTACCGGTTGAACCTCGAGGTCATGGAGGCCGCGCTGGCGGCCGGGTGCCACTACGCGGACCTCGGGGGGCTGTACCACGTCACCCTCAAACAGTGGGAGCTCGACCCCAGGTTCCGCGAGGCGGGCCTGTCCGCCGTGATGGGGATCGGGTCGGCCCCCGGCATCACGAACGTCCTCGCGCGCTTGGGCGCCGACCGGCTCGACGAGGGTTCGGTCCGGTCGATCGACCTGGTGAACGGGGCCATCGACCTGTCCGAGGGCGGCGGCGAGTTCGGCGTCCCCTACTCCGCGGAGACGATCCTGGACGAGTTCACCCTGCCGGCGATCGTGTTCGAGGGCGGGCGACTGCGCGAGGTGGAGGCGGGGTCGGGCGTGATCGACTGGGTGTTCCCGGAGCCGATCGGCACGCAGCCGGCGATGTACACGTTGCACTCGGAGCCGGCCACACTTCCCCGGACGATCCCGGGGGTCCGCGATGTGCGTTGGCGGCTCGCGCTGCCCAGACCGGTCCACGAGGGGTTCGTCTTCCTCGTGCGGGCGGGCCTTGCGTCGCGGGACCCCGTCATGACCTCGAGCGGTCCGGTCGTCCCGCGCGAGGCGCTCGCCGCGGTCCTGAACCGTCTCTCGGTCGCCGACGGCGAGCCGTCGGATCGCGAGGTGATCGACGTCCGGGTCGCGGGCAGCTCGGGCGGCGCGCCGGCGACGTACCGTTCGCTGGCGAGCTTCGAGCCGTCCCCCGAGGGCCTGTCGGCGGGGGCGTTCGGGACCGCGATCCCGATCGCGACGACGGTGCGCTGGCTGGCCGAGGGGCGCGTGCCCTCCGGCGTCCACCCGCCAGAGACGGCGTTCGACCCCGCCGCGTTCGTCGCGGACCTCGAGCGTGAGGGCGTCGGGTTCGCGGGCGAGCTGCTCGTCTGACGCAGCCTGACCGTTCCCTGGGCCGTACCCTGGGTGTCGATGGGGACCTTGGCGTTGATCCTGCTCCCCGCGTGCGCCTTCGTCGCGGCGGTCGCGCTCGTGCTCGCCTACCGACGGGGACGAGCGCTCGAACCCGAACGTCCGTGGTGGGGGTCGCCGGGCGTGTGGATCGGGCTGTCGATGGTGTTCGTGTTCGTCGGGGTGTTCGCGTTCCCGCGGCTGCTCGGGTTCACGTTCCTGTTCTTCCCGTTCGTTGTGATGCGCGCCGTCGGGCGGGGGCGTCGGGACCGACGGCCCTAGCCCTGCTGACCGTCCGCCGAGAGCAGGGTCCGAAGCGCGAACGCACCGACCGTCTCCGCGACCGGCTGCTCGCGGCGCCACAGGAAGTGGTCGGTGCCCGGCACGATGACGACCTCGGCCTTCGGCATCGTCCGGGCCAGCGCCTCCAGCCGCGGCCGGGGGCAGTAGACGTCCCCCTCGCCCGCGAGCAGCAGGGTGGGACGCGTGAACGCCCGGAGCTCGGACGGTCCGGGCGTCGGAGGGATCTCGACGTCGGCCGGCTCGAGCGGCAGCCCGATGAGCGCGAGCGCACCCACCCGATCGTCGGTCAGGGCCTCGCGCAGCGCGACGTTCGCCCCGAACGACCACCCGCACACGAGGGTGGGTCCCGCGGCCTCCTCGCGCACCCGGCCGACGGCCGCATCCACGTCCTTGGTCTCGGCGTGACCCGCCCCGTACGTGCCGGCGCTGTGCATCGTCCCCCGGAAGTTGAAGGCGAGGACCACGAACCCCCGTGACGCGAGGTCGTTGCGCAGCGCCCACAGGATCGGATGGTCCTTGGTCCCGCCGCGACGGGGGTGCGCGTGGCAGATCACGGCAGAGCCGGCCGGCGGCGT
>DATEQE010000312.1:0-4757 GCA_035272825.1 Actinomycetota bacterium | reverse complement strand
GCCTTCCGATATGGGCCCTGATCTTCTACGCGATCTTCGTGTGGATCAACATCGTGGGGATCGAGGCGACGATGCGGTTCACCGTGGTGATCACGTTGCTGTCGATCGGCGTCCTCGTGTTCTTCTTCCTCGCGGCCATCTTCTCGGGGAAACTCGATTTCAACCTGTGGACGAACATCTCCAAGGGCGGTGAGGTGATCCCCGGCGGGGGAGGTCCGTGGCTCCCCTTCGGGATCAGCGGCATCTTCAAGTCCCTCCCGTTCGCGATCTGGTTCTTCCTGGCCATCGAGGAGGTCCCGCTCGCGGCGGAGGAGTCCATGGATCCGCGTCGCGACGTCCCCAAGGGATCCGTCTTGGCCATGCATACGTTGCTGATCGCGGCGATCCTCACGCTCGTCTTCAACACGGGACTTCCCGGCGGAGCCCACCTCTACGGCGCGTCGGGGTTCCCGCTGCTCGACGGGCTCTACGCGATCTTCGGGAAGGGCTCGGCGACGGAGCTCCTCGGGCTGTTGTTCATGATCGGGCTCGTGGCGAGCTTCTTCACGATCATCTTCGCGTACGGCCGGAACACGTACTCGCTCTCGCGGGCGGGGTACTTCCCGAAGTTCCTGTCCCAGACCCATGGCGTGCGGAAGACCCCGCACGTCGCCTTGATCGCGGGGGCGGTCGTCGGGTACGCCGTGTTCTTCCTCGTCTGGGTCCTCCAGCAGCAGGAGCTCGGAGCGCAGATCGTGGCGGCGTTGCTCAACATGGCGGTGTTCGCGGCGGTGATCTCGTACATCCTGCAGATGACGTCGTTCGTGCTGCTCCGGCAGAGGCTGCCGAACATCGAGCGACCGTACCGAAGCAAGATGGGGGTCCCCGGGGCGGTCATCGCAGGACTGCTGGCCGCGATCTCGCTCGTCGCCATCTTCTTGAACGAGGCGTATCGGCCGGGTGTCTACGGCGTGGCGATCTACTACGTCCTCGGGGTGCTCTACTTCGCGATCGCCGGTCGGAACCGTCTGGTGCTGTCGCCCGAGGAGGAGTTCGCGCTCACGCAGGGCGAGCACGGCATCCCTCAGGAGGAGGGGTACAGCACATCTCGCGCGGAGCAGGAGGCGATCCTCGGCGGCGGAACGCCGAGCGCTCCGAGCGCAGCGTCGACGCAGCCGCCATCGGAGACGCCCTCCGGCTAGCGGACCAGCGAGTCGGTTCGAACGGCGGGCCCGTGCTCGGGCCCGCCGTTCGCGTTTGACAGCCCCGTGCGGCGGTTCTTCGATAACGGCCCCCAACCGAAAGGCGGAACGACGTGACGGGCGCGAAGGGAACGCTGAGCGCGAAGCAGCTCGAGGAGCTCGCCGACACGGGCGAGGTCGACACCGTCCTGTGCATGTTCACCGACCTGCAGGGCCGCTTCATGGGCAAGCGCGTGGTCCCGCACTTCTTCTTCGAGGAGATCCTCGGAGAGGAGGGCCTGCACGCCTGCCTGTACCTGCTGGCGATCGACATGGAGATGGAGCCGCTCCCCGACTACGCGTACGCGTCGTGGGAGACGGGCTACGGCGACTTCCGGATGGTCCCGGACATGAGCACGCTCCGGTGGTGCCCGTGGATCGAGAAGACCGTCATGGTGATCTGCGACATCTTCGAGGAGGAGGAGGCCGACAAGGAGGTCGAGGTCACCCCCCGCACGATCCTCAAGCGCCAGATCGCTCGCGCGGCCGAGCTCGGCTATACGATCAAGACCGGGTCCGAGCTCGAGTTCTACTTGTTCCAGGACTCCTACCGCGACGCCGCCGAACGCGGGTACCGCGACCTACGTCCCAGCTCGCCGTACATCATGGACTACCACATGCTCCAGACCACCCGCGACGAGTGGTTCGTCCGCCAGGTGCGCAACGCGATGCTCGGCGCAGGCATCCCGGTGGAGTTCAGCAAGGGGGAGTTCGGCAGGGGCCAGCAGGAGATCAACATCACCTACTCCGACGCGTTGTCCAACGCCGACCACCACGCCCTGTACAAGCACGGCGTCAAGGAGATGGCCGAGCTGAACGGCGTTGCGGCCACCTTCATGGCCAAGTGGACGATGGCCGAGGCCGGCTCGAGCTGCCACCTCCACTCGAGCGTGTGGAACGCCGACGGGACCGAGAGCCTGATGTGGTCGGACCAGGGCGAGCACCACATGAGCGACACCTACCGCTGGTACATGGGCGGCCTGATGGCCTGCGCGCGCGAGATGGCGTGGATGTACGCGCCGTTCGTGAACTCCTACAAGCGATACCAGCTGGGTTCGTGGGCGCCGACGGCGATCGTGTGGAGCCGCGACAATCGCACCTGCGGATTCCGGACGGTGGGAGAGCACACGGGGGCGCGCGTCGAGTGCCGGATCCCCGGGGCGGATGCGAACCCGTACCTCGCGTTCGCGGCCACGATCGCCGCCGGCCTGTGGGGGATCGAGAACAAGGTGGAGCCGCCGCCGATGTTCGTCGGCAACGCCTACGAGGCCAAGGACGTCCCGCGCGTCCCGTACTCGCTCCACGAGGCCGTGGAGACGTTCCGCGGATCGACGGTCGCACGCGAGGCGTTCGGCGACTTCGTGTTCGAGCACCTGCTGAACACGGCCCACCAGGAGCAGGTCATGTTCGACAACACCACGGTCACCGACTGGGAGCTCGCCCGCTACTTCGAGCGCGGCTAGGTTGCCTCGGCGGTCGATGGGGTCGATCCCGCCGTCTCGGATGTTTGGTCGACATCCTTGACATCCGAACGTATGTTCGATATAGTTTCCCCATCCTCCCCCCGTGACCGAACGAGGTCCGGGTGCAACAGCGCAGTGAAGAAGGGCTGATCCGCGAGATCGATGCCGAGCATGCGCGTCTCGCGGCGAGCCATCGTCGGCTGCTCGGGCTTCTCGCCAACGTCGACCGGCGGACGAGCTGGCGAGACGTCGGCGCTCGCGACACGGCCCACTGGCTCTCGATCAGGTACGGCATGTCCCAGTGGAAGGCGCGACGCTGGATCGCCGCCGCTCATGCGCTCGAGACGCTCCCTCGCACGTCCGAGGCGCTCGCATCGGGCGAGCTGCACGTCGACAAGGCGGTCGAGCTGACGAGGTTCGCCACGCCGGAGACCGAGTCGCGGCTGCTGGTCTGGGCCGGTGGCGTTTCGTGCGGCGCGATCCGGCGTAAGGCGGACGTCGTCGCACGCAGGTCGTCGGGCGAGGCCGAGGAGGCGGAACGAAGCCGCTTCCTGTCGTGGTGGACGTTCGACGAGGGCCGCCGCTTCGGCCTGGAGGCCGAACTGCCTTCCGCACAGGGCGCGGTCGTCGCGAAGGTGCTCGACCGGCTCGCGGACAGCCTGCCGGTCATGCCGGAAGAGATCGGGCCGGCCGGTGCCGGTGCGCGGCGGGCCGATGCCCTCGTCGCGCTGTGTTCGTCCGGGGACGACGCCGATCGTGACCCCGACCGAGCGACCCTGGTCGTACACGCGCGCCTCGACGGACCCGACGACGAGCTGAGCGAGTGCGAGATCGAGGACGGCCCGGCGATCAGCCCGGACACGGCGCGTCGGCTGGCCTGCAACGCACGGGTCCAGACCGTCGTCGAAGAGGAGAGCGGTCTGCCCGTCAGGCTCGGTCGCATGACCAGAGAGCCTCCGGCGTGGATGGTTCGACACCTGAAGTACCGGGACGGCGAGTGCCGGTTCCCCGGTTGCGGCTCTCGACGCTTCACGCAGGCTCACCACATCGTCTGGTGGGACCACGGCGGGCGAACGGATCTCGACAACCTGGTGCTCGTCTGCACGTTCCATCACCGGCTCGTCCACGAGTACGGCTGGCGGGTGCGGCGTGAAAAGGACGGCACGGTGAGCTGGTTCCGTCGCGAGGGGCGTCGCTACCGACCCGGGCCGGCGCCGCCGGAGGCGCTCGTCGCTTCGTAGATGTTGTCCCGGGCTCAGCCGTCGGAGAAGACCGGCTTCAGCGATGCATACACCTTCCGGTACCTCACGTAGGCCTCGTCATACACGCCGCGGACACCGGGGTCCGGCTGGTGCTCCTCCGGCTGATACGAGACGAAGGCCTCCACGGCGGCACCGACGGTGGGGTGGATCCCTGCGCCGACGGCGGCGAGGATCGCCGCGCCGGTCGCCGTGGTCTCCACGCTCGTCGGGACGCGCACCGGAAGGCCGGTGACGTCCGCCTTGATCTGCCGCCACAGCGGGCCCTTCGCGCCGCCGCCCACGATCGTGAGCCGGCGGACGTCCAGACCCGCGTTCGCCATCGCCTCGACGATGTCGCGGAGCGCGAACGCGCTGCCCTCCAGGATCGCGCGCGTCATGTGCGCGCGCGAGTGCGCGAGCGTGAGCCCGTAGAACACGCCGCGCGCGGCCCCGTTCCACTCGGGAGCCATCGCCCCCTGCATGCACGGCAGGAACACGAGTCCCTGGGCGCCGGGGGGTACGCGCTCCGCTTCCTTCGAGAGGAGGTCGTACGCGTCGCCGAGCCCCTCGGCCTCGGCCCCCCGCTCGATCGGCGCGAACTGGTCGCGCCACCACCGCAGGTTGCCGCCCGACACGAACCCGGGGTTCTCGAGCAACCACGCGTCGGGGTCGGCGTGCGGGTGGCACTCGACCAGCATCGTCGGGTCCTCGCGCGGCTCGCTCGACGCCGCGCACACCGGCTCCGCCGTCCCGACGACGTCGCAGACTTCCCCGGGCTCGAACACGCCCGCGCCGAGCGTCGCGGCCATCTCGTCGCCGCACCCAACCGCGAC
>DATEQE010000311.1:0-3612 GCA_035272825.1 Actinomycetota bacterium | reverse complement strand
AAGGGTGCGGCCACCAGTCGTGCGCCGCACGCACCGGCGGCACGGTCTCGGTGTGACCTCGGTCACCCTGCCGGGACGCTGCGTCGATCTGGAGCGGGCTACGCGCGGACGAGGCGGTACACGGCGTTGGCGCACCGGCGGGCTCGACGCGGGCGGATGACGCCGCCGGGAAGCTCGACCACGAACGCCTCGGTCCCTCGCAGGACGTGCCTCTGCCAGGACGTCGCCGTCCCGTGGAGCGGGTCGAGCTGGACGAGCGGCAGGCCGACCAGGCGCGCGTAGCGGCGCTCGATCGTGACGTCGCCCGACGCGTCGACGAGCGCGAGCGGCTGGTGGAACCAGATGGTGATGTCGGGCTCGATCCGCCGGATCAAGCGCATCGCGATCCGCGTCTCGCGTTCGGACGCGGGACGAGGTCCCGGATAGTAGCGGCCTCGCGGTCCGCGCCGCCAGCGGTAGGGGAAGTTGCGATTCAGGTCGACGCCGCGCGCGTTCTGCCGCGTCTGCGCGGCCCGGCCGTCCGGGTTCAGGCTCGGCAGGATCCACAGGTCGAGGAAGGACCGCGGCCGGCCGGTCCGCAGCCGTTCCGCGATCCGAACCCCCGCGCACTCGTCGCCGTGGATGCAGCCGACCACCAGCACGCGGATCTCGTCGGGATCGCCTCGATGGAACACGCGGATCGGCCGGCCCAAGAAGGACTCGCCGAGCAGCTCCCGCCCATCGACGGTCGGCGCTGCCGATGCCGAGAGCGAACCGACGACCGTGATCGCGAAGACCGCCGCGAAGGCGACCGAACTCCGCGCAGCTCGAGGTGCTCTCAGCCCCAGAACTTCCACCAGGGGCGCTTCGGCTTGGGGGCTTCCCCTCGCTCCGCGGCCTCCTCGGCGTGGATGCGTTCGGCCTCGCGCGCGAGATGCTCCTGCGCGGCCGCTTTGTCGAGCTGTTCCTCCTCGGCACCCCAACGCTGAGCACCGAGATCGCGGCTTTCCGTCCCTCCCGGCCCCTCCATCGACATGGTGGCACTCCTCCCCGAGTCGGCGATGCAGTCTACGGCCGCCTCGGAGTGCTGATCCGCCTCGACGGCCGACCGGCCGCCCGAACCATCATCAGCCGACGCCCGAGCCGACCTCCTCGTCGATGTGCTGAGGGAGCGGCGGCACGTACCCGAGTAACGGCGTTCGAGCGGCGGCGATGTCCACCCCATCCACCAAAGGGATCATCGCGTCCTGGATGACATCGACGGCCGTGAGGTTGGACGGTCCCTCGCAGCCGTCGGAGGCGACCAGCACGGTGGACGCGTCGAGCCAGCCGACGACCCGGGAGGGCGCGTCGGCGAGCGGGCGGGGCTGCTCGCCTCGCCGGAACACCATCGCGCGCGAGTCCTCGCAGCTCGACCCGACGGTCAACGCGACCAACCGTCCCCGTCTCTTCGGCTGGGTGAAGATCTCCGAGATCCGGTCGCCGGCATCCCCGTGCCACAGACCCTGGTTGATCGTGGGGTCGGTGAGGTCGAGCGCGTGCAGGAGCGGCGCGTCGTCGCCATGGACCGCGGCGTACAGCAGCGTTCGCCCGTCGGCCGTGAAGGCGAGCGCCCCGAACGTCGTCTCCCCGACCGCGAAGACGAGCCGCGCCGGATCCTCGCCGACGTTGGACGAGAGCCAGATCTCCTGACCGTCGCCGGTGTCGACCACGAAGGCGAGCGCGAGGCCCGAGGGGTGGTAGATCACGTTGAGGTAGCGGACGTCGGGGACCGGCGTGATGTCGTCCGTGCGTTGGGTGCCGGGGTAGACCTTGAGGAGGCTCGTGCCGCTCGGCGGGATGTAGACGACCGCCTTGCCGACCGGATGACCCCACGACGACAGGGGGCTCGTCGGGGATGTCGCGTCGCGCAGGTGCTTCCCGTCGATCGACCGGATCGAGAGCCCGTCCAGGAGCATGCGATCCCCGCGCGGGTTCCACGTGAACGGTCCGGGAGCCGGCGTCGGGAACAGGCAGCTCGCGTCGCTGCTCTCCGGGTCCAGGACCCAGGCGTTCCCGCCCGCGACGAAGGCCACGGTCTGGGCTCGAGCGTTGTCGCCGGCCGGACAGCCGGCGGGTAGGGGCTGGCCGTTCGCGAACCTGGTGATGATGGCCGACGGCGAGGAACCGGGTCCCGAGCCGGTGGCCGGAGGAGCCTCGGTCGATGCCCCCGTGCATGCGGCGAGCAGCACGAGCATGCCGGCGGTCAGCCGGGACGTCGCTGTACGCATCGGTCTCATCGGTGCGCCCACCCTACGCCGCGTCATTGATCCTGGCGCGGCACACGACGACACGCCGTCCGACCCGGCCGCTGACCGTAGACCGTATGGCTGACTTGCCGACGATCTGCCGCCTGAGGACCTTCCCCCGCAGACATGGAGACCCAGGCGGCGGGCGTCGAGGAACATCACCAACCGCTCTCGACGTGGGTGGTCGCGGCAGCGCTGATCCTCGCCGGCGTCGCCGTCATCAGCCTCGCGGTCACGACCTCGGCTCCCATCATCGGAGCGATCGGAGTCGGCCTCGCCGCCGGTGGCCTCATCCTCCTCAACACGTGCATCGTTCCCCTCGCCGGGGATCACCGGCTGGCGTGCTATGTCATCGGCACCGCGCTGGTGCTTGGCGGTCTCGCCCTCATCGCGTGGTCGTTCGAGCGGTCGGCCTGGATCGTCGGGGTCGGGGTGGCGGCGGCGGCCGTCGGTTGGCTCCCCGTGCGGGCCGCGTTGATCAAGCAGGCCGGCGGGAAGCAGGACGCCACGGGGGAGGAGGCCTCGGGGACGTCGCTCCGCTTCGTCCTGCTCGGGATCGGACTCACGGTCGGTTCTGGCATGGCGTTCGCGCTCGGCCCGCACCTCCCCCGGGCGCCCCTCATCGCGGTGCTGTTCGTCGGGCTCGCGCTCTACCGGTTCGGGATCGAGCCGCTCTGCGATCGGGGCGATCCGAAGCGCTGGACGATCATCGGGTGCGCCGTCGTCGTGCCCGGTCTGATCCTCGTCGTCCTGGGGGCGCGAGGCTTCGCGCTCACCGCCCTGATGCTCGGCCTGCTGCTCCTGTTCTTCGGGCTGCTGCCGCTCACGATCGGCTGGAGCCGTCAGGGGCTCCGCCCGTTCGGGCGTGGGTGGGCGGTCGGGATCGCGATCGCGGTCGGATCCGTCGGGGTCGGCCTGTGGCCCACCGTCGAACCCAACGTGGCGCATCTCGTGCTCGCGGGTCTCCTCGTGCTCCTGGCCCTCTCCTTCAGTTGGCGGGCGGAGCTGCTCGTGGTCGTCATCGTGGCCGGCTTCGTCGTCGTGTGGGTCTCGGTCGACCGGACCGACCCGAGTCCCCTGGACCCGAACCCGAACGCGAGCAGCCGGATCCTCGCGCTCGGCGACTCGTACGCATCCGGTGAGGGGGCGACCGCCTTCCTCCCCGGCACCAACGTCGTCGGCGAGCTCCGGAACCAGTGCCGTCGGAGCTCGTCGGCGTACCCGTACCTCGTCGCCGAACGGCTGCACATGGGACTGGACTTCTTCGCGTGCTCGGGCGCGACGACGGCCGATATCGACGAGACGGGGCAGATGGGCCCCGAGTCGCCCGACGAGGTCGTCGGCG
>DATEQE010000310.1:0-3918 GCA_035272825.1 Actinomycetota bacterium | reverse complement strand
TCGTGGGTCGTCACCGCCGATGTGATCGCGCTGGTGAGCGCCCCGGCGAAGGCGAGGAACCCGGGATGCCCGACGTGCCTGCCTCCCCAAGGGAGCGCCGCATCCTGGGTGATCACGCACGACTCGTCGATGAGCTGGGCGAGTGTCTCCAGGTCACGGGCGGCCATGGACGCATAGATCTTCTCGACGACTTCGATGTCGGACATCGGCGCATCCTCCCATCTCGGTATGCGAACATATGTTCGGTGCGAGACGAGGCCACCATCCTGCACGCGGACCTCGACTCCTTCTACGCGTCCGTCGAGCAGCGCGACGATCCCAAGCTCAAGGGGAAGCCGGTGATCGTCGGCGGCGGCGTCGTGCTCGCGGCGAGCTACGAGGCGAAGGCGTTCGGCGTCCGAACGCCGATGGGCGGCGCGCTCGCTCGCAGGCTCTGCCCGCAGGCCGTCGTCGTTCGCCCGCGGATGGACGCGTACAGCGAAGCCAGCAAGGCGCTCTTCGAGGTGTTCGACGACACGACGCCGTTCGTCGAGGGGCTGTCGATCGACGAGGCCTTCCTCGACGTCGGCGGGCTGCGGCGGATCTCGGGCACGCCCACCGAGATCGCCGTCCGGCTCCGGCGAGAGGTCCTCGAGAGGGTGGGGCTGCCCATCACGGTGGGCGTGGCCCGGACGAAGTTCCTCGCCAAGGTCGCGAGCGGCGTCGCCAAACCCGACGGGCTGCTGGTGGTCCCCACCGACGGCGAGCTGGCGTTCCTGCACCCGCTCCCGGTCGAACGGCTCTGGGGCGTCGGACCGGTCACCGCGACCAAGCTCCGCGAACGGTCCATCGTGACCGTAGCCCAGGTCGCGGCGCTCGGCGAACCGGCGCTCGTTCGCATGCTCGGCCGGGCGACGGGCCGCCATCTGCACGCCCTCGCCCACAACCGAGATCCCCGGCCGGTCCAGGTAGGACGTCGCCGCCGATCGATCGGCACGCAGCGGGCGCTCGGCCGCAGGCGGAGGTCACCCGAGCAACTCGACACGGACCTCGTCGCGCTGATCGACCGGCTCACGCGCAGGCTGCGGAAGGCTCACCGAGTGTGCCGCACGATCACGCTCCGGCTGCGGTTCGACGACTTCTCGCGGGCGACACGGTCGCACACGCTCTCGGAGGCGACCGCGCACACTTCCACGATCCTCGCCGTGGCGAGAGGGCTGCTCGCCTCGGCCGTCCCGACGATCGAGCGTCAGGGGATCACCCTGATCGGGCTCACGTTCGGCAACCTGAGCGGCGACCGAGCGATCCAGCTCGCCCTGCCGTTCGAGCGCGGGGGGACGTCCGCCGTGGACGAAACGCTCGACCACGTTCGGGACCGATTCGGCTCGGCCGCGGTCACCCGGGCGGTGCTGCTCGGTCGCGACCGGGGGCTGTCGGTTCCCTTGCTCCCGGACTGAGATCGGTGCTCCTCCGACACGATCGTGGTTCCACCTCGTCGTGTGAACGAGGACGAACTGCGGGAGGAGCCCGCCGTCGGCGGACTCCTCCCGTGAAGCGGTCCGGAGCTCAGACCGCTCGCTCTAGCTCGATGCCCCCACGTACTCCGGGGTGCTCACCGGGCGCTCCACGGACTTGGTCTCCGCCCTGCCCGCGTGCCAGAACCCCAGGATCGAGAAGATCCCAAGGATCACGCCGGCGAACATCATCGCGAACCCCGCCCACAGGGCGATCGTCGCCAGGGTCCACCAGCCGTATGCGTTCAGCAGCATCGCCCGCAGCGACTCGCCCTTGAACAGGGTGTCCGCCTTCGCCTGCAGCTCCGCTGCCACGTTCGGGTCGAGTCCCTCTGCACGTGCCGCGGCGCTCGTCTCCGAGTACGTCGCTCCCTCGTTGATGCCCTCGAGGTGCCCGGCGATGTAGCGCGCGAACGCCTCGGCCTCGACGCCCGTGTCGACCTTGGCGCCGGCGAACTCACCGACGGCGGCCCGCTCCTCGGGGGTCATCGCGTCGGCCGGCGGGAACGCGATGTGCTGCGGCACCAACCGGTCCCGCACGTTGTCCCGCCCGAAGTCTCCCCCGTAGATCGCCATCGTGCCGAGCACGATGAGCACGGCCGCGACCACGGCGCCCGCGGCGCTCACGATCCTGTCCCAGCTGCTCCTGTCCATCTCCTCGCTCCTTCGCTCCTGGGGCCGCCGCTCCGTCCGGCCCGTTGCGGACATGGTGGTCTGGGAGTGCCGGCGCTTCTCGGGCCGAAGGGCCCGACTTCAGCTGGGACCCACCGGGACCACCCGGATCGAGCGGTGCAGAGCGGCGCCCCGGACCACTTCGGCTACGCTCGGGCTATGTCCGGGAGGGACGCCCCCGGCGACGGGGATCGCCGCCTGATCGAGGCCGGGATGGCCCTCGCCTCGGAGCTCTCGCTCGACGCGGTCCTCCAGCGGATCGTCGAGCTCGCGGTGGACCTCACGGGCGCGCGCTACGGAGCGCTCGGCGTGCTGACGCCGGACGGCCGGTCGATCGAGGACTTCATCACCGTCGGGATCACGCCCGAGCAGCGAGCGGCGCTCGGGGACCCGCCCACCGGCCACGGCCTGCTCGGAGCCCTCACCCGCGAGGAGCGCCCTCTGCGGATCGCCGACATCGGCGCGGACCCGCGATCGGTGGGGTTCCCGCCGAACCACCCTCAGATGACGTCGCTCCTGGGGGCTCGGATCATCGGGCGAGGGACCGTGTTCGGGAACATCTACCTCACCGACAAGCAGGGCGCCGAGATGTTCGACGAGGAGGACGAACGCGTGCTCGTGGTCCTCGCGACCCAGGCCGCGATCGCGGTCGAGAACGCGCGCCTCTACGACGAGACCGAACGCAAAGGCAGGGAGCTCCAGAGGCTGCAGGTGCTGGACGAGCGGGAGCGGATCGGGAAGGAGCTCCACGACGGCGTCATCCAATCGCTCTTCGCGCTCGGGATGAGCCTCCAAGGGCTCGCGGCGTCATCGAGCGACGCCGAGATCGCTCGCCGCCTCGAGGCGGCCGTCGAGGATGTCGACCAGGCGATCCGGGACCTGCGCAACTACATCTTCGGGCTCCGCCCGGGGATCCTGGCCGACCGACAGCTCGACCAGGCGCTCAAAGAGTTGACCACCGAGTTCGGAGCACGTTCGGGCGTCGTGACAGTCGTCGACGTGGACGACGAGGCCGCATCCGCGCTCGCCTCCATCGCCGGCGAGGTGGTCCAGCTCGCGCGCGAGGCGCTCTCGAACGTGAGCCGACACGGCAAGGCGACCACGTGCCGGGTCTCGCTCCGGCGAGGAGTTGCGGGCATCGTTCTCGAGATCGACGACGACGGACGCGGGTTCGACGTCGACACGACGACCCGGGGGATGGGCCTGCGCAACCTCCGGGACCGAGCCGAGTCCCTCGGAGGGAAGCTCGAGATCCTGAGCACGCCTGGTAAGGGGACAACCGTCCGGGCGACGTTCCCGTCCTGAGCCCGGCCGACTCCTCGACCGCGAGGTTCGAGCTAGCATCGTCGGATGGCCGAGCCGAAGCGTCCTCCCCTCCGCGTCATGCTCGTGGACGATCACGAGGTCGTGCGGGATGGGATCCGAGCAATGCTTGCATCGGAGGATGACATCCATGTGACGGCGGAGGCGGGCACCGTCCGGGAGGCGATCGATGAGGCCGACCGGGCCAGACCGGATGTCGTCGTGATGGACGTCCGCCTCGCCGATGGGAGCGGCATCGAGGCGACCCGCGAGATCCGCGCCAAGCATCCGGCGACCCGCGTGCTGATGCTCACCTCGTTCGCTGACGACGAGGCGCTGTTCGCCTCGATCATGGCCGGCGCCTCCGGCTACGTCCTCAAGCAGGTTCGCTCCGGCGAGCTCGTCCGTGCGATCCGCGCCGTCGGCGCCGGCGACAGCCTCCTCGATCCCG
>DATEQE010000309.1:0-4644 GCA_035272825.1 Actinomycetota bacterium | reverse complement strand
CGGAACTCACAAAACGCGCTCCCATCCTCCGCGAAGGCTACCGGCCAGTACATCAACGGCGTGCTCGCCAAGATCGAGAGCCTCAAGGCCGGGTACGACGAGGCCGTGATGCTGAATGAGCAAGGGTTCATCACCGACGGTTCGGGGGAGAACCTGTTCATCGTGCGCGAACGCAGGCTCACCACGCCGCCGATCTCCGCCGGGTGCCTGGACGGCATCACGCGCGGGGCCGTGATCGCGCTCGCGCGGGAACAAGGCTACGAGGTCGCCGAGGAGAACCTGGTCCGCACCGACCTGTACAACGCGGACGAGTGCTTCTTCACGGGCACGGCGGCCGAGATCACGCCGATCCGCGAGGTCGACGATCGAGCCGTGGGCGAGGGGCACCGCGGTCCGATCACCAAGGAGCTGCAGGGGACGTTCTTCGCCGCGACCAAGGGCGACACCGAGCGACACGCCTCCTGGCTCACCTACGTGAACGACTGAGCGCGTGACCGACCAGCCCGCGATCGGAGAGCGCGTGGACGACGACGAGGCTCGCTTCCGCCTGCCCCGCACCGTCGTCCCCCATCGCTACGACCTGGTCCTCGAACCCGATCTGGAGGAGGTGACGTTCGCCGGCTCCGAGACCGTGACGCTGGAGGTCGTTGAACCGGTCGACGAGATCGTGCTGAACGCGATCGACCTGGACGTCGGACCCGGGCGGCTCGAGGGCCCGGGCGGGACGCTCGAGATCTCGACGATCCGCCTCGATCCGGAGAACGAACGCGCGCACCTGCTCCTGTCGGGGACGGCCGAGCCGGGGGTCTGGACGCTGATTCTGGAGTTCCGCGGGAAGCTCTCCGACCAGCTGCAGGGGTTCTACCGCTCGACCTACACGGACGACGCGGGCGTCACCCGCACGATCGCGACCACGCAGTTCGAGTCCACCGACGCGCGCCGGGCGTTCCCCTGCTGGGACGAGCCCGATCTCAAGGCCGTGTTCGGCGTCACGCTGGTGGTGGACGACGACGTGCTCGCGATCTCGAACGGCCCGGAGATCGGCCGCGAACCGGCGGGCGACGGCCGCGTCCGGGTGCGGTTCGCCGACACGATGGCGATGTCCACGTACCTGGTCGCGTTCGTGGTCGGTCCGCTCGAGGCCACCCAGCCCGTCGACGTCGACGGCGTGCCGCTTCGGATCGTGTACCGGCCCGGGAAGGCCGGCCTCAGCGCGTTCGCGGCCGAGGTCGGGGCGTTCAGCCTGCGGTTCTTCGCCGACTATTACGCGATCCCGTATCCGGACGCGAAGATGGACATGGTCGGGCTCCCGGACTTCGCGCAGGGCGCGATGGAGAACCTCGGGTGCGTCACCTACCGCGAGAGCCTGCTGCTGGTCGATCCGGACAAGGCGACCCAGCCCGAGCTCGCCACGGTCGCCGACGTCATCACGCACGAGCTCGCGCACATGTGGTTCGGCGACCTGGTGACGATGCGCTGGTGGAACGGCATCTGGCTGAACGAGGCCTTCGCCACCCTGATGGAGCTGCTCGCGGTGGACGCGTACCGCCCCGACTGGGAGCGGTGGAGCCAGTTCCTGCGCTCGCGCGCGATCGCGTTCGAGGTGGACGCGCTCCAGAGCACGCGGTCGATCGAGTACCCCGTGCGCTCGCCCGACGACGCGTCCGGCATGTTCGACATCCTGACGTACACCAAGGGCGCGGCGGTCCTGCGGATGCTCGAGCAGTACCTGGGTGCCGAACGCTTCCGCGACGGGATCCGTCGCTACCTGGACGAGCACCGGTTCGGCAACACCGAGACGCACGATCTGTGGGACGCCATCGAGAGGGCCACGGGCGAGCCGGTCCGCAGGATCATGGACGGCTGGATCTGGCAGGGCGGGTACCCGCTGGTCTCGGCTCGGCTGCGGGACGACAAGGTCGAGCTGGGACAGCGGCGGTACCTGATCTCGGGCGAGGACGACGACACCGTGTGGGACGTACCGCTCCTCGTGCGGACGTCCGAGGGGACCGAACCCGTGCTGATCGAGCCGGGCGGCGTGTCGATCCCCGCCGCGGGCGATGGTCAGGTGGTCGTGAACGCCGGCGTGCACGCGTTCGTCCGCGTCGAGTACGACGACGAGCTGCTCGGACGGCTCACGGCGGACCTGCGTTCGCTCTCGACCGACGAGCGCACGCAGCTCGTGGACGACACGTGGGCGGCAGTCGTCGCCGGGCGTCGGTCGGCCGTGGACTTCTGCCGGTTCGCCGAGTCGTTCGCCGACGAGACCGAGCTCCCGGTGTGGCAGTCGTTGCTGCAGGGGCTCGCCTGGTGCGAGCGGTTCCTCACCGACGGCCCGCGCGAGCACTTCAAGTCGTGGATCCGCGGGCTGCTCTGGCCGGCGATCGAGCGGATCGGCTGGGAGCCGCGCGAGGGCGAACGCGACCTGGACAAGCCGCTGCGCGGCGCATTGATGTCGGCGCTCGGGGTCCTCGGCGCCGACCCCCAGGCGTTCGGCATGGCGATGGAGATCGAGCGCGAGTCGCGCGGCGACGGGCAGGTCGACCCGTCGCTCGCGGCGGCCTCGGTCGCCATCGTCGCCGCCGGCGGCACGGCCGAGGACTACGGGCGGTACGTCGAGGCGATCGGATCGGCGCGGACCCCCCAGGAGGAGCTCCGCTACCTGTACGCGCTCCCGGACTTCCGGGACCGAGCGCTCATCCACCGGACCGTGGAGAGGACGCTCACCGGCGACATCCGCGCGCAGAACGCGCCCGGCGTGCTCGCGCGCGCGGTGGCCAATCGTGACCACGGCGACCATGCGTGGGCCCTCATCAAGGAGCACTGGGACGAGATCGTGTCGCGCCTCGCGCCGACGACCCTCGTGTACGTGGCCGACGGCGTGCGATTCCTCAGCCGGCCCGAGCAGGTCGAGGACGCGGCAGCCTTCTTCGCCGCGCACCCGATCCCGCAGTCGGCGCTGCAGCTCCAGCAGACCCTCGAACGCCAGCGCGTGAACGAGGCCTTCCGAACGCGCGGCACCCCCGACCTCATGGCGGCGTTCTCCGCCGGACCCGAGCTCGACTAGTCCGACTACTCCGAGATCGCCGAGAGGTCGCCGTTCGCCCCGCAGACGACCACGACGACGTGCTCGCCCGGTTCGGCGACGTAGGCGCTGGACAGCAGCGCCGCGAGCGCGGTGGCGCCGCCCGGTTCCGCGAAGTTCCGCACCTCGCGCCAGAGCCGGCGCTGGGCGTCGCGGATCGCGTCGTCGGAGACCAGGACGACGCGCTCGACGTACCTCGAGACGACGGCGAACGCGATCTCGCCGGCCCGCTTGGTGCCGAGCGAGTCCGACGCGTACCCGCTGTAGGTGACATCGACCGGCCCACCCGCCGCGAGCGCCGAGGTCATGCACGTGCTGGTCCCGGGTTCGACGCCGATCACCCGCGTCCGGCCCTCGTACCACGCGCCGATGCCGCCGATCAGCCCGCCGCCGCCGATCGCGACGAGCACGGTGTCGGCGTCGGGGACCTGATCGGCGAGCTCGGCGCCGACCGTGCCCTGGCCGGCGACGATCTCGGGCTGGTCGTAGGCATGCATGACCAACGCCCCACTCTCCTCGGCGCGCCCGCGGCTCGCATCGAGCGCCTCGTCGTAGTAGCCGTCGACGACCGTGATCTCGGCGCCGAGGGCTCGGATGCGCTCGGCCTTCACCTTCGGCGAGTTGGACGGCAGGAAGATCTCGGCGCGGTGGCCGAGCGTGCGGGCGGCGTGCGCGACGGCGAGCCCGAAGTTCCCGCCCGACGCCGCGATGACGCCGACGTCGGGGACATCGGAGGACAGCAGCTTGTTGAACGCGCCGCGCGGCTTGAACGAGCCGGTGTGCTGCGTGAGCTCGAGCTTCAAGGTGATCCGGCACTCGAGCCCGAACGCGCGCGGCTCGAGCTCGAGCACCGGGGTCCGCCGCACGTAGCGGTCGATCCGCTCGCGCGCGCCGAGGACCTCGCTCCGTCCGATCCCTGGGTCGGCCATCGGTCCGCATCCAACCACGCTCCGCCTTGACAGTCCGCCGAGGGGGTTCCTATCGTTCGGAACCGAACGACCTTCCCTGAGGAGATGAGCCCCACGGGCGGGACCGCCGAGATCGAGGGCGTCGAGGTCGCGACCGAGCACTGGATCGGCGGCGAGCGGGTGGGCTCGTCAGACACCTTCGGCGACGTCTCCCCGATCGACGAGCAGGTCATCGCCGATGTCGCTCGGGGCGGCTCGGCCGAGGCCGACCGGGCCGTGGCGGCGGCACGGAACGCGTTCGACACATGGGGTAGGACCTTGGCGGCCGACCGGGCCAAGGTCCTGCACCGGATCGCCGAGCTCGTCGAGGAGCGAGTCCCCGAGCTCGCCGCCGTCGAGACCCGCGACAACGGCTCGCTCCTGCGCTCGCACCTGAACTCGGTCATGCCCCGCGTTGCACGGAACTTCCGCTTCTTCGCCGACCAGCTGACCGAGCTCGGCGACGAGGCGTTCGAGATGAACGAGTTCGTCAGCCGAACCGAGTGGGATCCGTCCGGCGTCACGGTCGTGATCACGCCGTGGAACGCGCCGCTCATGCTCGCGACCTGGCGGCTCGCGCCGGCGCTCGCGGCCGGGAACGCCGTCGTGCTG
>DATEQE010000308.1:0-8910 GCA_035272825.1 Actinomycetota bacterium | reverse complement strand
GATCCACTACCAGGTCGACCCGGGGCGGGTCGGCGACCGGATCGTCGACGACGTGGAGGAGGCGGTCCGGCGGACGAGCGAGGCCAGCGGCCTCCGCTTCCGGTTCGACGGGCTGGTGCACGCGTCCGTCGACGACCTCCTGGACGGGGGCGGCTTCGTGACGGAGGCGCCCGGCGGCCTGCGGTGGAGCCCGATCCTGATCGCATTCCGATCCCGCTCCGCGATGCGAGGGCTGGGCGTCCGGCAAGCGCTCGGGGTCACGTTCCCCGTGACGAGCCGGTTCGACGCCGAGCAGTTCGTGAGCGGGGTCGTCGTGATCAACGCGAGCGCGCATCTGCAGGAGGGGTTCGACCGCGCCCCGTCGTTCGGCACGGTGGTCCAGCACGAGCTCGGGCACGCGGTGGGGCTGGCCCACATCCTCGACCCCTTCCAGCTGATGAGCCCGATGCCGGTCGTGGTGGACTGGGGCCGGGGCGACCGCACGGGTCTGGAGGAACTGGGCGACGGCCCGTGCCTCGACGTCCCGACCGCCGAGTTCCACGCGGCCATCGTCCCGCGTCCGTGACGGATCCCGTCTTCTCGAGGGGCTCGGCTACCATGACCCGACCATGGGCAAGGACGTCTTCTACATCACGACGCCGATCTACTATCCGAGCGATGTCCCGCACATCGGTCACGGCTACACCTCCGTGGCCGCCGACTTCATCGCCCGGTACCACCGGCTGCGGGGCGAGGAGGTCCTCCACCTCACCGGGACCGACGAGCACGGCCTCAAGCTCCAGCGCGCGGCGGAAGGCGCGGGGATGGACCCGCAGACCTGGGTGGACGAGATGTCCCCCCGGTGGAAGGACGTCTGGGCCAGGCTCGACATCGCCTACGACGACTACATCCGAACGACCGAACCTCGTCACGAGAAGGCCGTCCAGCGTCTGCTGTCGGCCGTGCACGACAACGGCCGCGACGACATCTATCTCGGGACGTACGAGGGCCTGTACTGCGTCTCGTGCGAGGCGTACTACACGGAGGACGAGCTCGTCGACGGCATGTGCCCCGTGCACGGGCGCCCGGTCGAGCGCATGGTCGAGGAGAACTACTTCTTCCGGCTCTCTGCCTACGCGGACCCGCTGCTCGAGCACTACGAACGGCGTCCCGAGGCCGTGCAGCCCGAGACCCGGCGCAACGAGGTCCTCTCCCTGATCCGGGGCGGGCTCCAGGACTTCTCGATCAGCCGGACGAACTTCCGCTGGGGGATCCCGCTCCCGTGGGACCCGAAGCACGTCTGCTACGTTTGGTTCGACGCCCTGACCAACTACATCACCGCCGCGGGGTACGGGACGGACGAGGCTCGCTTCTCCCGGGTGTGGCCGGCGAACGTCCACCTGATCGGCAAGGACATCCTCCGCTTCCACGCCGTCTACTGGCCGGCGATGCTGATGGCGGGTGGCGTCGAGCCACCCGAGCAGGTGTGGGCGCACGGGTACATCACCGTCGGCGGTCAGAAGATGTCGAAGACCAACGCGACCGGCGTCCACCCCTTCGAGCTCGCGGATCATTTCGGCGTGGACTCGTACCGCTACTTCTTCATGCGGGAGATCCAGTTCGGTCAGGACGGGAGCTTCTCGTGGGAGTCGATGGTCGACCGCCACAACGCGGACCTGGCCAACGGGCTCGGCAACCTCGCGAGCCGGATCCTCGCGATGCTCGCCGCGTCCTTCGACGGGGTCGTCCCCGAGCCGGAGGCCGGCGGTGTCGAGGACGACCTCCCGCCGCTGACCGCCGATGTCGCTCGGCGCTGCGACGAGCACATGGCCGAGCTCGCGCTCGCGCAGGCGTTGGCCGCGGTGTGGGAGATCGTGGGGCGGGCCAACGGGTACCTCGTCGAACGGCAGCCGTGGAACCTGGCCAAGGACGAGGGACGGCGGGCAGAGCTCGCGGGCATCCTGTACGCGTCGGCCGAGACCCTGCGGATCTTGGCGATCTTGATCGGGCCGATCATGCCGGGGGCCGCGACTCGGTTGTGGGAACAGCTGGGGATCGATGAGCCGCTGGACGCGCAGCGGCTCCCGGGGGCTGCCGCCTGGGGCGGCCTGCGACCCGGGACGAAGACCGTCAAAGGCGACCCGCTGTTTCCCCGGCTCGACTCCTGAGTGAGGGTTCGCAGCGTCACGTTTCACGTGGGACTCACCTCCTCGACTTCCGATCGAGAGCGGCGGACGGTGCGAGGCCCCGGACGTTCGAGATCTTCGAGCCGGGGTCGAGGATCGGTGGCGACGACTAGTGTGTCGTGCCCGTGAACGAGTCGAACCCTGAACCGCCGATGCAGAGCGGCGCCGTCGACACCCACTGCCACCTGTTCCTGCTGGACGGCGACCCCGCCGAAGCGGTCGAGACGGCTCGGGCCGGGGGTGTGGACACCCTCGTCTGCGTCGGTATCGACGCCGAGTCGAGCCGCCGGTCGGTCGAGCTCGCCGCGTCGTGGCCCGGGGTCTGGGCGACCGCGGGCATGCACCCGCACGACGCGAACGCCTGGGACGCCGAGGCCGCGGTCGAGATCGAAGGGCTGCTCGCGAACCCGGTCGTGGTCGCGGTCGGCGAATGCGGTCTCGACTTCTTCCGCATGCGGTCGCCGCGGCCGGAGCAGGAGCGCGCGCTCCACGCGCAGGTGAGCCTCGCGCAGGCGTACGACCTTCCACTGGTGATCCACGTTCGGGACGCCTGGCCCGAGATACTTCGAGTGCTCGACGAGGGTTCCGCCGAACGCGTGGTCCTCCATTGCTTCAGCGGCGATGCCGAGATCGCCGTGGGGTGCGCGGAGCGCGGCTGGTTCCTCTCGTTCGCCGGGAACGTGACCTATCCGAAGAACGCTCACCTCCGCGAGGCCGCCGCGGCGGTGACGCTCGACCGGATCCTCGTCGAGACCGACAGCCCCTTCCTCGCGCCCCAACGGCTCCGCGGACGCGACAACGCGCCGTCGAACGTCGTCGACGTGATCGAGGCGGTCGCGCTCGCCCGGGCCGAATCTGTGGAAATCGTGAGGGAAACCACCGCCGAGAACGCCAGGATCGCCTTTCCCAGGCTTCAGTAGGCCCCAGGATCGCCGAGATTGAAGTTTGCAGTAAGAGTTGAGGGTTTGATACGGTTTCGCCCGCACGTCGTTGAAAAGGCTTCGGTCCGGCCTCGGCCGCTCCCCCCCGGAGCCTTCTTCCGCGAGGAGGAAGGGTGCCGGTTCGTCCGTCGCGGGTCCGCCGGTTGCGGGCACGCAAGGCGATGGGGAACGCGCTGCTCGCGAGCGTGGTGCTCGTGGGAGGGCTCACGTACGTCGCGATCCAGAAGACCGTGACGCTCGTGGTGGACCAGGGGCGACCCGAGGCCGTTCGAACGATGAGCGCGAGCGTCGGGGAGCTCCTCGACGCGCAAGGGATCCTCGTTGGGTACGGCGACCTCGTGACGCCGCCGACGCAGACCTCGCTCGCGGACGGGATGACCGTCTTCGTGGAGCGGGGTTGGCTCGACGGCATCACGGCTCCCGGGCCCGACGATGTGGGGGTCTGGGTGATGGAGGGAGCGACCGCGCCGCATCTGATGCTCGCGTCGCGGTCCGGCGAGGACTGGTTCTCCGCGGGAGATCCGGCCGGGTGGTCGCAGAGGGTGTCGGCGAACGTCGTGGTGAAGGGGAAGGACCACGACGTCCTCACCAACGCCGATACCGTTCGCGAACTCCTCTCGGCCATGGGGATCACACCCGACCGCGACGACCGCGTCCTTCCGTCACCCAGGACCCCCCTCATCGAAGGGATGCACGTCCGCTACGACGCGATCGCGTTCCGAACCCGCGACGTCCGCGTCCCGATCCCGTACACCACGTCCACGAGGTACTCCGACACGCTGAGCCCCGGCGCGATCCGCGTCGAACGCGCGGGCGTCGACGGCCTGATGGTGGAGCGCACGCGGATCAAGTTCGTGAACGGCAAGGCCGTCGCCACCGTGGTGCTCTCCAGGACCGTCGTGCAGGAGGCGATCGCGGCCCTGCGCGTCGCCGGCCGCGACAGCGGGACCCAGGGCACCACCCAGCTCGGCGAGGCCAGCTGGTACTCGTTCGCGCCGGGGGGCGGGCTCACCGCGGCCCACCCGTGGCTCCCGTTCGGTACGGTGGTCACCGTCACGAACATCGCGAACGGCAAGACCGTTCAGGTGGTGATCAACGATCGGGGACCCTTCGGCGGACGGATCATCGACCTCTCGGGCGGGGCGTTCGCCCGGATCGCCTCGCTCTCCCAAGGCGTCTGTCAGGTCCGGCTCAGCTGGTGAGCGCGGGGACGGCCTCGGCCGCTCCCAACTGAAGGACCTCGCGGCGCGCCACGGGATCCGGCCGACCAGGAACCGGGGCCAGCACTTCCTCGCCGACCCGAACCTCGCCCGCGCGATCGTGGCCGATGCCGGCGTTCGGGAAGGCGATCGGGTCGTCGAGATCGGCGCCGGTCTCGGGTCCCTGACGGTCCCGCTCGCCGAGGCGGGAGCCCGGGTCCTCGCGATCGAGGTGGACCACGGGTTGTCGCGGGCGCTCCGGGAGGTCGTCGGGTCCTACCCGAACGTCCGCATCGAGGAGTCGGACGCGATGCGCACCGACTGGCCGACGGCGCTCGGCGCCGACCACTGGTCGATGGTCTCGAACCTGCCCTACAACGTCTCGGTCCCGCTCGTCCTGGACCTCCTGCAGACGGCGCCGATCGACCGGTACGTCGTGATGGTGCAGCGCGAGGTGGGCGAGCGGCTCGTGGCGCGCCCCGGCGATGAGGCGTACGGGGCGGTGAGCGTTCGGGTCGCGTACGGGGCCCACGCCCGCGTGCTCCGCCGGGTGCCGGCGGACGTGTTCTGGCCGCGTCCGAAGGTCGACTCGGTCCTCGTCCGGCTCGACCCCCGGCCGCCCGACGTCGACGTGGATCCGGCGGCGCTGTTCGCGGTCCTCGACGAGGGGTTCGCCGAGCGGCGCAAGACGATGGCGAACGCGCTCCGACGGCTCGGCCTCGACGGCGGGGACGCCGCCGGGATCCTGCGAGCGGTCGACCCGGACCCGAGTGTCCGAGCCGAGCGGCTCGGGCTGGACGCGTTCGCCGCGATCGCGCGGGCGATGCTCGAACGCGGGTGGACGCCGTGACCGGGAGGACGATCCGGCGCGATGCGCACGCCAAGATCAACCTGTTCCTGCGGGTGCTCTCGACGCGCGAGGACGGGTACCACGAGATCGAGAGCCTGGTCGTCCCGATCTCGCTCGCCGACCGCGTCGTAGTCCGGCCAGCCGAGGAGCTCCGAGTCGAGATCGCCGGCGAGCCGGCGTTCTCGGCGGGCGGGCTCAACCTCGCCCTGGTGGCCGCGCTTGCGCTGGCGGACGTCTGCCCCGACGCCGCCGGCGCCCTGGTGGAGATCGAGAAGCGGATCCCGGTCGCGGGGGGCCTCGGCGGCGGGAGCGCCGACGCGGCCGCCACGCTGCTCGCGCTCAACGAGCTGTGGGGGTGCGAGGCCGACGCCGCCACCCTTGAGGAGATCGGCGAGCGGATCGGTTCGGATGTCCCCGCGATGCTGTCCGGCGAACCCGTCCTCATGGGCGGGCGTGGTGAGCGCCTCGCGCCGGCCCAGGTCCCGTCGTTCCACTGGGTGCTTGTCCCATTCGGGTTCGGCGTCCGGTCGCCGGACGCGTATCGGTGGTGGGACGAGGACGACGCCGACACCGGCCCCGACCCGGATCGCCTGCTCGCCGCCGCGACCGCGGGGGACGCCGAGGCGCTCGGGCCCCTCTTGTTCAACGACCTCGAGCGGTCCGTCGCCGCCCGGCACCCCGAGATCGGGGAGGCGGCGCGAGGCCTGATCGAGTCGGGTGCGCTCGGCGCGGTGATGAGCGGGAGCGGCTCCTGCGTGATCGGCCTGGCACGGGACGAGGGGCATGCTCGCGCGCTGGCGGCGGGGTTCGATGCGGCGGAACCGGTCGTGGGCCCGCCGGTGGACGCGGCATAATCGGGAGCCGGTCCGGGGTCGTCTAACGGCAAGACGCGGGCCTTTGGAGCCTTCGATGGAGGTTCGACTCCTCCCCCCGGAACCACCCAGGCCGCGACCACCGGCATGCACGAATGTGGACCCACCGAGATCGACCGTCGAGGCTGAAGGAGGGAGGACGAAGCGCGTGTCCGAGATCGTCTGCCCTGCCTGCGGCACCGCCAACCCCGCCACGAACCGCTTCTGCGGTGCCTGCGGGACCGCGCTCGTTTCGGCGGACGGGCCCGGGGCCGAGCGGTCCGGCGGACTGGAGGAACGCAAGGTCGTCAGCATGCTCTTCGCCGACCTCACCGCGTCGACCGAGCTGTCGTCGCGGTTGGATCCCGAGGATCTTCGGGCGGTTCTGCGGCTGTTCTTCGACGCTATGGCGGACGAGATCGATCGCTATGGCGGAACCGTGGAGAAGTTCATCGGGGACGCCGTCGTCGCCGCGTTCGGAGCGCCGATCGCCCACGAGGACGACCCCGAGCGCGCGATCCGATGCGGGCTCGCGATGCAGCGCCGGCTCGCAGGACTGAACACCGAGCTCGCGGAGCGAGCCGGCAGCGACCTCGGGATGCGGATCGGGATCAACACCGGCGAGGTGATCGCGCACGCGATCGACGAGGGGATCGTGACGGGCGAAGCGGTCAACATCGCGGCCCGTTTCCAATCGCTCGCCGAGCCCGGTCGCGTCGTGGTCGGCGAGCGCACCTATCGCGACGCACGCGAGGCGTTCGCGTTCACCGATCTGGGCGAGGTGTCCGTGAAGGGGATCGCTCGACCGCTGCGCGTCTTCGAGGTCGAACGCGAGGCGTCGGGATCGGACGACGGCCGGGAACGCGTGGCGACGCCGTTGGTGGGTCGCGAGGCCGAGATGGAGCTCTTGCGTCTGCAGTTCCGGCGAACGATGGATCAGTCGAACCCGAACCTGATCACGATCGTGGGCCCTCCGGGCATCGGCAAGAGCCGGTTGTCGGACGAGGCCGCGCGGGCGTTCGCGGACGACGGGGCGCACGTCGTTCGGGGTCGGTGCCTCCTCTACGGCGACGGACTGACCTACTGGCCCCTCGCCGAGATCCTGCGGGCCGACGCCGGGATCTTGGACAGCGATCCGGCCGAGGAGACCGTCACCAAGGCTCGCGAGCGCCTCGACCCGCGGTTCTCCGGCGAGGAGGGGATGGGCGTCGCGAACGTGGTCCTGTCGTCGATCGGCTTCGAGCTCGCCACCGATCCCCTCGCCGGCGCTGAGCGCGAGGCGGCGCAGCGGCTCATCGCTCGGTCGTGGCAGCGGTACCTCGAGTCGCTCGCCGAGGATGCGCCGCTCGTCGCGCTGATCGACGACGTGCAGTGGGCGGACCCGAGCCTGCTCGAGCTCCTGGAGTCCATCGTGGCGCGCGCGAGTGGTCCGATCCTCGTGCTGTGCATGGCGCGACCCGACTTGTTCGAGCGACGACCCGCGTGGGCCGGTGGTCTGTCGAACGCGACCACGATCTCACTGGCCGCGCTCTCGTCCGTGGACGGCACCCAGCTGATCGAGCACCTGCTGGGCGGTCACGCGCCCGCCGAGGTCGTCGAGCCGATTCTAGGGAGGTCCGAGGGCAACCCGTTCTTCGCGGCCGAGCTCCTCCGGATGATGATCGAGGACTCGACCATCGCCCGTCGCGGCGGTCGGTGGGAGCTCGTCAGAGAGCTGCCGTCGCGACTTCCCGACACGGTGCAGGGCGTCATCGCGTCGCGCATCGACCTGCTGTCACCCGCGGAGAAGCGCGCGATCCAGGCCGCGTCCGTGATCGGGCGGACGTTCTGGCCCGGCGGTGTGGCTCGCCTCGGGGAGGCGAGCGCCGAACGAGCGATCGAAGGGCTGGTCGCCAAGGGCCTCGTCGTCGAACACGAGACGTCGACGATCGCGCTCGAGCGAGAGTTCATGTTCAACCACGTCCTCACGCGCGACGTCGCGTACGGGAGCATCCCGAGGGTCCGCCGGGCGGAGGCACACGGCCTCATCGGCGCCTGGATGGAGGAGGGCACGGCCGGACGGGCCGACGAGTACGCGGAGATCCTGGCTCACCATTTCTCGCTCGCGGGCGATCGGGATCGGTCGGGCCGGTACGCGCTCATCGCCGGCCAGCGCCTGCTCCGCGTCTTCGCCGCCGAGGAGGCGATCGGCTGGCTCGACCGTGCGATGGATGCGGGGCCGACGGACCCCCGCCTGCGTTCGCAGGTCGGGCTTTCCCGCGGGTTGGCGAAGGAACAGCTGGGCAGGTTCGACGACGCGATCCGCGACTACGAGGGCGCGCTGGTCGACGCGCGCGCCGCCGAGGACGGTGAGGGCGAGGCTCGGGCCCTCGCGGCGATCGCCCACACGCTCTGGCTCCTCGATCGCTACGAGGAGGGCCGCGCGTTGCTGCCCGAGGCCCTCGAACGAGCCCGTGCGGTCGGCCTCGGCGACGTCGAAGCCCGACTCCTCTACACGGCGGGGACGATCCGGTTCGGCCGCGGCGAGTTCGGCGACGCCCTCGACCTGCACGGCCAGGCCCTGGCGATCGCGCGGCGGGGCGGGGACGTGGAGGGGCAGGCCCTCGCGCACCACGGCCTGTGCGAGAGCTACTTCTTCGCAGGGCCGCTCGGGGACGGTCTCGAACACGGCCTGCTGGCCGACGCGCAGTTCCGCGAGCTGGGACAGCGGTCGATGGTGGCGCACAACGGCTACATGGTCGCGTGGTTGCTCGGGTTCGTCGGCCGGCCCGAGGAGGCGATGGCGCGGGCGAACGCCTCGATCGAGACGTCCCACGAGATCGGCAACGTCCGCGAGGAGGGGTTCGGGATGTTCGATCGGGCGGAGCTGCACCTGTCGGCCGGACGGCTGGACGCCGCGCTCGC
>DATEQE010000307.1:0-2552 GCA_035272825.1 Actinomycetota bacterium | reverse complement strand
CACCTCACCTCGGTCGCCGTGAGGTCGAAGACCTTCACGCCGTTCTCGTTCCGAGGTTCGAGCGGCTGGTTCCCCTGCCCCTCGGTCTCCGCGGGGAAGGCCGCGACGCCGGCCTCGTGTCCGTCGAGCATCTCCTCGGTGCTCACGGTCCCGCCCGTCAGGCCCATCGACCCCGTCGTGCCGGCCGAGGCAACCACGCCCTGTTGCACCATCAACGACCCCACCATGCCGGCTTCCTTGTGGCCTGGGATCGTGCAGAAGGTTTCGTAGGTCCCAGCCTCC
Organism: Actinomycetota bacterium; assembly: GCA_035272825.1. GTDB lineage: Bacteria > Actinomycetota > UBA4738 > UBA4738 > HRBIN12 > DASSJM01. The sequence continues at coordinate 2,270 of DATEQE010000307.1, read as the reverse complement.
AGCACCGAGACCTCGAGCGTCGCGCTCTCCGCCGGCGGGATCTCTGCCGTCGCCTGCACCCCCTCGCCCGTTTCGATCGCGAAGGTATGCGGCGCGGTCCCCTCGTTCGTCACCTCGAACGACAGTGGTTCGCCCGCCGGCGCGTGGATCATGGGTGGGCTGATCGCGAACTCCGTGAGCGAGACCTGAACCGTGGCGGGCGCGGACGCGGCACCCTCCTCCGGGGCTTCCTCGCCCGCCGCGGTGCAGCTGCTTGCCGCGAGCATCACGATCAAGGGTGCGGCGAGCGCTGCGTACCGCTGCAGACGGCCGGACATAGCAACCTCCTCGCTGGCATGCGGTGGGTTCTAGAGGGCGTCGACCCGATGGGCGGGCCCCAGCGCCCCTACGGCCCCGATGAGCTCCTCGGACTCGGGGTGGCGGTGCAACCGGACCGATTGGCCGGGGACCTCGTCGTGAGGCTGCAGGCCAAGCGCGATCACTCGGTGGCCGGCGAGGAGGTACACGTTGAGGAGCTCTTCCGCCGGCGTCCCCTCGATCAGGTCGTCACCGTCGAGGCTCATGTCGAGGACGACGACCGAGGCTCCCTTGGCCAGTGGACACTCGAGGGTTCGGGCGCCGACGCACGTGTAGTCGGGTCCCGAGGGGCCCGGGCACAGCGTGACCTCGAACCCGGCGTCCTCGAGGCATGCGGCGAGCCGCTCACTTTCCTGCTCGTCAGACTCCACGATCAGGGCCGTTCCGCGAGGTTCTTGCTCAGCCATGCCTCGAAGTCTCCGGTTGAGCGGGGATCTCGCCTTGGGCCTTACGTCCCACCCGTCGCAGGCCCTTCGGCCCTCCTCGGTACATCCCGGCCGGCCACATCCTGTGTCCCGTGTTCATCAGGTACTACCTCGAGCTGCAGCTCCCGTTCAACGAGGTGGAGCGCGCGCTGCTGGCCGACCCCGGATCGTGGCTGCCCGGCATCGCGACCGAAGCGGGAGACCAGGGCCAGCGGCTCCTCGTCGACGTCGGGTTCGAGCTCGGTAACGACCGCCGGGTCGATCGGGAGGTACAGATCGAAATCGGCGAACCTGTCTCGGTCCGATCCGAGACGACGATGCTCCCGATCGCCTGGAAGGCGAAGCACGGCATCGGCCCCGTCCCACAGCTCGATGCCGACATCGAGATTGCCACGCTCGGAGCCACGCGCACGCAGTTGTCGATGAGCGCTCGCTACCGTCCCCCCTTGGGGATGATCGGACGGGCGCTCGACAAGGCGCTGATGCACCGTGTGGCCGAGGCCACGGTCAAGGACTTCCTGGACCGGGTGGGCGAGCGCCTCGCACTTCGATCCGGCGCTCCTCGCTAGTATCCCTCTGCCGAGGGCGTCCTCGAACCCGTCCCCGCTGCATGTCCTGCTCGTCGACGATCACGAGGTCGTCCGCGGCGGTGTCAAGGCTCTCCTGCGGGCCACCGACGACACCGTGGTGTTCGGCGAGGCAGGGACGTACGGCCCGTCTGGCTGGCGTGGCCGTCCCACACCCTCGTGGGGTGCTTGAACTGCATGGAGGCGATCGACATGACCGTTCTCGTCACGTACGCGACCAAGCACGGTTCCACCCGCGAGATCGCGGAGGCCATCGCCACGACGCTCGTCGACCGCGGCATCCCGACCGAGGTGCTCTCGGTCGGGGCCGTCGCCGAAGTGGGACGCTACGACGCCGTCGTGCTCGGGAGCGCCCTCTACGTGGGCAGGTGGCTGAAGGAGGCAACCGAGTTCGCGCGGCGCCATCGGGACCCCTTGAACGAGCGTCCGCTCTGGCTGTTCAGCAGCGGTCCGCTCGGTACCCAGGTCGTCGACGCCGAGGAGCAACCGCGGGAGCTCGCCGAGCTCCGCGAGACGCTCGAACCGCGAGACCACCGCCTGTTCTACGGCGCGCTTACCAGGGACGCCTTGGGGTTCGGCGAGCGCATGGTCGTCAAGGCGGTCAAGGCGCCGGAGGGTGACTTCCGGGACTGGGATGAGATCCGCGCCTGGGCGGCCACGATCGCGGACGAACTCGCACGGGACTCCGCGGCTTCCTGATCACATCGACCGCGACGCGAGCTCGTCACCTGCCGGCCAGCATCTCGCGCAGCACCATCTGCAGGATGCCGCCGTGCCGTTCGTAGTCCACCTCCGCGGCGCCGTCGATCCGCAGGACGGCCTCGAACTCCGAGTCCTCGCCCCCCGGTCGGCGAGCGGTGACCCGCACGCGCTGCCCCGGCTCGATCCCACCCGCGATCCC